>JAIESZ010000222.1 GCA_019745615.1 Burkholderiaceae bacterium | reverse complement strand
CCGATCAAGCCTGTAGCAGCAGAATCTAATTCCGATCAAGAAACTGTGTCATTGTACGCGGCACAAAAAAAGATTTACCCGCGTTCAATTTCTGGATTTTTTGCGCGTTGGCGCTGGGTCATGGTTTTCCTGACCCAGCTTGTTTTTTATGGATTGCCGTGGATTGAGTGGGGGCAGCGCCAGATGGTGCTGTTTGATCTGGGAGCGCGGCGCTTCTATATTTTTGGTCTGGTACTGTACCCACAAGACTTTATTTACCTGACTGGATTGTTAATTATCTCGGCCTTGTCGCTGTTTCTATTTACAGCCGTAGCAGGGCGCTTATGGTGCGGTTTTTCTTGTCCACAAACGGTATATACCGAGATCTTTATGTGGATAGAGCACAAAGTCGAAGGCGACCGTAGTGCCCGTGTGCGTCTAGACAACAGTAGCTGGACATTCGAAAAAATCTGGAAAAAATCACTCAAGCAATTTTTGTGGGTCGCCATTGCCGCTTGGACAGGTTTTACCTTTGTTGGTTATTTTGTTCCTATCCGTGAATTGGGTGCAGAACTGATGGCTTTGCAAGGGTCTTGGCAACTTTTCTGGGCAGGATTTTATGCTTTTGCCACCTATGGCAATGCTGGATTTTTGCGTGAGCAGGTGTGTAAATACATGTGTCCCTATGCGCGCTTTCAAAGCGCCATGTTTGACAAAGACACCTTGATTGTTACCTACGATGCTGCCCGTGGTGAAAAGCGTGGCCCACGTAATAAAACGGTTGATTACAAAGCCAAGGGGCTGGGTGATTGTATTGATTGCACCTTGTGTGTACAGGTATGCCCGGTAGGGATTGATATCCGCAATGGCTTGCAATACGAGTGCATTGGTTGTGGCTTGTGTGTAGATGCCTGCGATACTGTGATGGATAAAATGGGCTACGCCAAGGGCTTGGTGCGCTTTTCTACCCAAAATGGGGTGGCTCAGGGGTGGAGTCAATCAAAAATTATGCGGCGTGTATTCCGGCCACGGGTGTTGGTGTACAGCGCTATTTTGATCTCTTTGTGTGTAGCTATGCTGGTCAGCTTGGTGATGCGTACGCCGCTCAAGGTTGATGTGGTGCGTGATCGTGCTGCCTTGTCTCGGATTGTGGCGGGTGGCAAGTTAGAGAATATCTATCGGTTGCAAATCATGAATGCCACTGAAGCATCGCAACGTTATCGTATTTCGGCCCGTGGTCTGGATGGGCTAGAAGTAGCTTCTGAGGCTGAGGTGCAGATTGATGCTGCCCAATCGCGCTGGGTGCCGGTGCGTCTGCAAATTCCGTATGGCTCCATGCCTTCGGGTTCACATCCGTTCTACTTTGATATTCAAACGCTGAATGGTGATGCGCAATTGACAGAAAAATCTGTGTTCTTGGTACCCCGTTAATACTGATATTGAGGATAAAAGAATGACAACGCTTACAAAAAAACCTGATTTGGTAGCACCACCGTGGTGGAAGTTTGGCTATGTTTGGTTGATTTTGGCTGGGCCCGCTATCGTGATTGTGGCTGGGTTTTACACCCTGTGGCTGGCGATCAAGACCCCTGACCCAGTTGTTAGTGAAGACTACTATCGTCAGGGTGTCGAGATCAACAAGACGCTGGTGGAAAAGAGCCTGCTACCTGCCGTTAATGGCCGTAACCATGCGGTTACGCCACCAGTAGACCAGCCAGCTCCTCGTTAAGCTGCACAGGGCGGTGGCCTAGGCCATCGCCTGTAGCAGTGCGGTGGCAGCGGCTTCGGGCTGGGGTGCATTGACCACGGCCCTGACCACGGCAATAGACCCCACGCCTGTGGCGCGGATAGCAGCAAATTGCTCTATGCCAATACCACCAATGGCCACCAAGGGGTAGTGCTGCATGAGCCGTGCGTAGGCTGCCAACCGTGCCACGCCTTGCGGTGCGGTTGCCATGCGCTTGAGGGTGGTGGGAAACACAGCACCCAAGGCGATATAACTGGGGCCTACAGCGTCAGCGCGCACCATCTCAGCATAACCGTGGGTACTGACGCCCAAACGCAAGCCTCTAGTTCGGATGCGTTCTAGGTCTTCAGGGCGCATGGCATCTAAATCTTCTTGGCCTAGATGGACGCCATAGGCTTTTGCAGCCAGTGCAGCCTCCCAATGGTCGTTAATAAACAAACGTGCCGCCGTGCCTTGAACGGCCTGTACCGCCGCTTGCACTTCTTGCTCGATGGCGGAGGCATCTTCTGATTTGTAGCGCAATTGCACTGTAGGCACACCGGCGCAGGCCATACGCCCCACCCATTGGGCGTCGGGTAGCACGGCATACAAACCCAAAGCGTGTGGACATGGGGCAAAGGGGGTGGGCTGTGGCTGTGCTTTGAGGCCAAAATCTTCTGCGGTATCAGGCCAGTGGCTGGGGTCAAAACTGCCTGTGCGTTCAGTTTGTGCCAGCCAAGCCCTAGCCAAGCATTGGGCATCGGGCGCAATAAAACCCAGCGCACTACAGGCTTGCAAGACTGCCTGATAAATGGGCGATGGTTCTGTGGTGGCGGGTACTGGTTGTGGTGTGCAGGGCGCAAAGGTGTGACTGTGCTGGCGCACGATCTCTTGCGCTAAGGTGTCAATCTGCTGTGGGTTCATGGGGTGTCGTGGTGCCAGAAAGGGGTGCCCAGTACCGGGGTGCTGGCTTGGGCGGCATCTTGGGCTTGCATGGCACCAGAGCGATAGGCAGTACGCCCGGCCTGTACGGCATCGGCAAACGCACCAGCCATCGAGACCGGGTCTTGTGCCAAGGCTACTGCGGTATTGAGCAGCACGCCGTCATAGCCCCATTCCATGACTTGGCACGCGTGCGAGGGCAGGCCCAAGCCTGCATCCACCAACAGCGGCACTGTCAGGCGTTCGCGTAGCAGTTGCAAAGCGTAAGGGTTGACGGGGCCGCGCCCGGTGCCAATGGGGGCCGCCCAAGGCATCACGGCTTGGCAGCCTACATCCACTAAACGCTGGCACACCACCAAATCCTCGGTGCAGTAGGGCAGCACCTGAAAACCCTCACGGATCAGGTGTTCTGCGGTGCTGACCAGATGGAGGGTATCGGGTTGCAGGGTGTAGTCATCGCCAATCAATTCGAGTTTGATCCACGGGGTGTCAAACACTTCACGGGCCATCTGTGCGGTGGTGATAGCTTCTTGTGCGCTGTGGCAGCCCGCCGTGTTGGGCAGTACCGGCACTTGCAGCTGGCGCAGTAACTCCCAGAAACGCTGGCCGTTTTCTGCGGGGTTGCTGCCTTGGCGGCGCAGCGAGGCGGTGACCATTGCAGGGCGGGCGCGCTGCACAGCGGCCTCTAGCACGCTGGGAGAAGGGTAGCGTGAGGTGCCCAGCAGCAAGCGGCTGTGAAACACTTGGCCGTACAGTACCAAAGGATCGTCAGAGGTGGGATGGTTTTGCATGGCCTTAGCCCCCAGTGACGGGGGAGATGATTTCTACCCGGTCATTCGCGTGCAGGCGATGCTGGGTGTATTGGGTTTTGGGGATGAATACGGTATTGACGGCCACGGCAAACGGCGGGCGGGCGTCGATGGCGGCTACGGCATCGGCCACCGTGGCGGTGTCGGGCAAGTCATGGGCTTGCTGGTTGATGGTCAGGTTCATGGCAAATCGATACGCAGATCAAAACGGGGGGCTAGGATAGATTGGCCGGTGGTCAGCAGTTCTAACACCACATCGAGCAGCGCTGGCGAGATCATGAAGCCGTGGCGGTACAGCCCATTGACTTCCAAGGTGCGCGGCGCGGTTTGGCGTACCACTGGCAAGTTATCGGGCAGGGTGGGGCGGCAGTGGGTGGCAATTTCTAAGATGCGTGCTTCGGCAAAGCCGGGATGGACGGCGTAGGCCGCACTCATCAGCTCTAGGGCCGAGCGCACACTGGCCGGAGACATATCATCGGATTCGATCTCAGTGGCCCCAATGACAAACAGGTGATCTTCTTTTGGGGCGATATAAATCGGGTAACGTGGATGCACCAGTCGGGTGGGGCGCTGCAAAGTGACGTCAGGGGCATGCACCCGCACCACCTCGCCGCGCACGCCGCGCAAGGCAGGCCATTGGGGCTGCGCACCCAAGCCACGGCAGTCCAGCAGCCAGTCTGGTTGTCCGCTGGTGCCGGGTTGAAAATCAGCCGGAGATTTTGCGGTGTTCCAGTGGCAGGTCACGCCCAGCGCAAGCATTTGTTGCTCTAGTGCGGCCAGTAACTGGCGGTTGTCCAGTTGGCCCTCACCGGGCAAATACAGGCCCTGATGGAAGCGCTGTGCCAGCGCTGGTTCGACGTCGGCCATGCGCGCGCTGTCGAGTACCTCCATCGCGGGCAGACTTGGAATAGTGCGGCTGGTGGTTTCAAACAGGCGGCGTAGGCGTGCAGCCTCGGCGGCGTCTTGGCGGTGCCAGACGACCAGCGTGCCGTTTTGCTGAAAGAACACGGGTTGTGGTAACCCTGCCAGCAATTGTGGCCAGCGCGTCAGGGCGTATTCGCCCATCCGTACCACGCCGGGTTCGGTGATGGCCGATTCGGCCAAGGGTGCCAACATGGCGGCTGCCACCCGGGCGGCACTGCCCTGACCGCAGGGGTCTTGGGCATCGTAAACAGTGACTGTGTGGCCGCGCTGGGCCAGCGTGACTGCCAGCAGGCGGCCCATCAGGCCAGCGCCCAGAATCACAAACGAAGAGGAGGGAGAGATCATCGGTTTGTCCATTGGTAGGAAATCCAAGGACAAAACGGGCGTGTGCCGGTGTCGAAAGCTCCCCACGCCAGCATGATCTGGATCGGGTGATGGAGGGTGTTTCTCAGTCCGCGCCGCTTGGGCAGACACCCCTGTTTCGTCCTCATAGGATTACATCACAGCCCGGTGCAGTCAGGTTTGACTTGGCGCATACGCCACAATCTGATCTTGGCTATCACGATGGTGGGTGGCCAGTTTTTTTGGAATCTCTTCATGTCAATCTCTGCTGCGACTTCTGAAATCTCTCCTCGCTATGTGCGGGTCTTGTCGATTGCCGGTTCAGACAGTGGGGGAGGGGCTGGCATTCAGGCTGATCTCAAGACCTTCAGTGCGTTGGGCTGCTATGGCATGACGGCCATCACGGCCATTACGGCGCAAAACACCCAAGGGGTGCGCGCGATTCATGGCGTGCCGCCAGAGATTTTGCAGGCCCAGATCGCTGCCGTGGTCGAGGATATTGGGGTGGACGCCGTCAAAATTGGGATGCTGCATTCACCCGAAGTGGTGCAGGTGGTGGCCGATGCCATCCGCCGCTACCAGTTGCCCCATGTGGTGCTAGACCCGGTGATGGTAGCCACCAGCGGCGACCGCTTGATGGCCAGCGAGACGGTACAGGTGCTGGTGCGCGAGTTGTTTGCGCTGGCACAGGTGGTCACGCCCAATCTGGATGAAGCCGCCTTGCTGCTCGGTTATGCGATTGACGGCCCACAGGCCTTAGAGGCTGCCGCCCATGCCCTGCTCGGTTTGGGTGCGCCTGCTGTGTTGCTCAAAGGTGGGCATTTGGTGGGCGACACGGTGGTGGATGTACTGGTGCAGCGCGATGGTGTAACGTTACAACTACAGTCGCCGCGCATTGCCACAGCCAATAGCCACGGTACGGGCTGCACGCTGTCTTCGGCGCTGGCCGTGTATTTGGCCTTGGGCTACAGCTTGCCCCAAGCGGTGGAGCAGGCGCGTGGCTATATTTTGGGGGCTATTGCTGCAGGTGCCGGGGTACGCACTGGGCACGGCCACGGCCCGCTCAACCATGCTTATGCGCCCGTGGCGCAGCGGCTGCACAGCGTTTAGAGCTGCTTTACCAGCCCCAAGCCAAGTTGCTGGCAATCCAACCTTGTTGGCCGTTGCTGCGCTCCACCTGTACCCAATCGTTGGATTTTTTGAGCGTCTTGACGATTTCTTGTGCTTCGAGTTTGCTCACGACCTTGTGCTGTTGGGTGGGGCCAGCACGCAAGTTGGCTACCTTGGCCGTAATGACCATGTGGGGTACCTTTTGTGTGCGTGGGGCATAAATCCAGCCCAGCGTCGCTTCAAAGTCTTTGACTTGTAGCCAGTCGCTTTTGCGCTGAATGACTTGCAATGGGTAGCCATCGTTCAATTCCCA
>JAIESZ010000253.1 GCA_019745615.1 Burkholderiaceae bacterium | reverse complement strand
ACGCGCATGGACGACAAGACCAGTGATGCCTCGATGGAAAAGCGCAAGAAAGACGGATACTTCTGATGACTACCCCCGACAACACCCCAATCTCCGCCCTGCGTTTTATCACCTGCGGCTCGGTCGATGATGGCAAAAGCACGCTGATTGGCCGCCTGCTGGTCGATAGCAAAGCCGTGCTGCAAGACCACTTGGCCGGTGTGCAACGCCAAGGCGAAACCGATTTGGCCCTGCTCACCGATGGCCTGTCGGCAGAGCGCGAGCAAGGCATCACCATCGACGTCGCCTACCGCTACTTTGCCACCGAAGCGCGCAAATTCATCATTGGCGATGCCCCCGGCCACGAGCAATACACGCGCAACATGGTCACGGCGGCCAGCAGCGCTGATGCCGCTGTGGTGCTGGTCGATGCCACCAAACTCGATTGGCAAAATCCACAGCTCACGCTGCTGCCGCAAACCCGCCGCCATAGCCTGCTGGCGCATTTGCTGCGCGTGCATTCGTTGGTGTTTGCCATCAACAAGCTCGATGCTGTGGCCGACCCGGCCTTAGCTTGGAAACACATCAGCGCCGCCTTGGATGCTTTCTCCAACGCTGCGGGCATTGACGTGCATACCACCGTACCCATCTCGGCGCTCAAGGGCTGGAATGTGGTCGATGCCCAGCCGGGTTGGTGCGGCTATACCGGCCCCACCTTGCTGGAAATTTTGGAGCAATTGCCCAACACCCCCACCGATACCAATTTGCCCTTGGCCTTCCCGGTGCAATGGGTAGAAAAGTTTCACGATTCCGCCGTCACCACACAAGGGCGGCGCGTGTTTTGGGGCCGAGTAGCTGCTGGTAATGTGGCCGTGGGCGCTGAAGTGCAAATCTTCCCCAGCGGCCAAAAAGCCGTGGTGGCCCAAGTCATTGACCATGCCCGTCAGCCCGGTAGCGTAGCGGCTGGCTTGAGCGCAGGCATCACGTTAGACCGCGAAGTCGATGTCTCACGCGGCGACTGGATTGTGGCCGCTCCGGTGGCTGCTGCCGTGGCCGAAGACGATTTTGACACCCCCGCCGCCGTCAGCCCTTGGCCGGGCCGCAAGGAGCTGTCTACCACCATCGCTTGGATGGATGATGAGCCGCTGGTGGCAGGCCGCACCTACTGGGCACTGCACGGCCACCGCTGGGTCAAAGCCAAGGTGCGCCGCGTCGTGCACAAACTCAACATCAACACCTTGGCCGAAGAAGAAGCCACCCAGTTGGAACCCAACGCCATCGGCCATGTGGAGTTGCTGCTGCAAGAAGCCCTGCCCGCAGCCCCATTCACACAAGCCCGCGTGTTGGGTTCGTTGATTTTGGTCGATACCGCCAGCCACAAAACAGCAGCTGCCGTACTGGTGAACTAACCCTTACGCACCCGCTCCACCGCTGCCTCCCCACTGTGGGGAGGCTTTCTTTATCCATCGCCAGTGAAAACTCCTAAAATCACGGGTTTTCACCGCTCCCACAAAAAATCCCATGACCCACGTTGTTTCCGAAAACTGCATCAAGTGCAAATACACCGATTGCGTGGATGTGTGCCCGGTGGACTGCTTCGTTGAAGGCCCGAACATGCTGGTCATCAACCCAGACGAGTGCATCGACTGCGCCGTCTGCGTGCCTGAGTGCCCTGCCAACGCCATCTTTGCCGAAGAAGACCTGCCCCCCACCGAGTTGGCATTCATCAAAATCAATGCCGACCTGACCAACGCTCCCGGCTGGAAGGCCATCACCAAGCGCAAAGCGGCCCTACCCGACGCCGACGCTTGGAACGGCCAGCCGGGCAAAATCAAAGAGCTGGCGCGCTAAGACGTTTCAGTCTCCATCCACAGGCCCCCCGTGCCTACCGTTGCGCCCCCCGCTCCTGGCATCATCAGCACCGACGCACTGGTCATTGGTGCTGGGCCAGTGGGTTTGTTTCAAGTCTTTCAGCTGGGGCTGCAAGGGCTGCAAGCGCATGTCATTGATGCCTTGCCGCAACTCGGTGGTCAATGCGCCCAACTGTATGGCGACAAGGCCATCTACGACATTCCGGCCCTGCCCAGTTGCAGCGGCCACGAATTGGTGCAACGGCTGGGAGAGCAGTGCGCCCCGTTTGCGCCCCAATGGCATCTGGGTCAACTGGTCAGTGGCCTGTCCAAACAAGCCGATGGCCGTCTAGAAGTCATTACAGCGCAAGGCACCAAACTGCTGGCGCGCACTGTGTTCATCGCCGCAGGTGTTGGAGCCTTCATGCCACGCCCACTGCAATTGGCTGGGCTAGAGGCTTTTGTCGGCCAACAGGTGTTCTACTCTTTAGACAATACCGATAGGCTCACCGCCCAGCATGTGCTCATTCATGGCGGTGGCGAAGCTGCTGTCTCGCAGGCGCTCGAATGCGCCAGCCTACCCGCAGCACAACGCCCGGCCAGCATCACCCTACAGCATCGGCGCGATGCCTTTGAGGCCCCAGCCGAAATGCTGGCCCAGCTTCAAACCCTGCGCCAAAGCGGCAAAGTGCAGGTGGCTATCGGCCAGATTACCGGCCTAGAAAGCCAAGCAGGCCAGCTCACAGGCCTAAGCTTGCTCGCCCCCGATGGCAGCACCCAGCGCTTGGCCTTGGATGTGCTACTGGTACGCTTGGGGCTGCTGCCACGTTTAGGGCCGGTGGCTGACTGGGGCTTGGCCCTAGAACGCAAGCAACTCCAAGTCGATACTGCCACCTTTGCTACCAGCGCCCCCGGCATTTATGCCGTAGGCGACATCATCACCTACCCCGGCAAGCGTAAATTGCTGGTCTGTGGTTTTCATGAGGCCACCTTATCCGCTTTTGCAGCCGCAGAATACTTAGCGGGCCATGCGCTGCCACTCGAATACACCAGCAGCAGCCGTCGGTTGCAACAGCGCTTAGGCGTGCAGGAAAACCCAAGGCCATAGTGCCATAGTGCCATAGAAACGCCCTAAAATCGGCGCACCTCCAATCTAGCAATGTGTCGTGCGCATGGATCTGTCTGTCAATGAAACCACCATGCCCCGATTGCATCTGATTGGGACACTCAGCCTGCTCTTGGTGGTCACGCTGGCAATGGCTGGTTTTTTTTCTTGGCAAAGTGTGCAAAACCACCGCGCTGCGCTAGAGCGCATCGAAACAGTCATTCACCA
Organism: Burkholderiaceae bacterium; assembly: GCA_019745615.1. Classification (GTDB taxonomy): domain Bacteria; phylum Pseudomonadota; class Gammaproteobacteria; order Burkholderiales; family Burkholderiaceae_C; genus Simplicispira. Next base: position 2,981 of record JAIESZ010000253.1, on the reverse strand, counting down.
GCAGCAGCGGACACGCCTAAGCAGCGAGACACAATCGGCAGTAGATTATTTAGAATTCTTGCGCCAGCGCACCGAAAGCGTACTACGCCGAAGTATCGTCGAGCAAGTGGACGTTGCCATGCAAATGGTCGAAGCCATCCATGCACGCGAGTCGGGTCATCGTCCAGCAGCAGAGGTGCAACGGCTGATCCGTGAAGCACTGCGGCCCGCCCGCTTTTTTGAGGGCCGGGGCTACTTCTTTATTGACGACATGGATGGTCGTTTTGTGCTCCTGCCCACAGCGCCCCAATACGAGGGCCGTGCGGGCATTGACAACCGCGACAGTACTGGGCACTACATCATGCGTGGCCTGATTGAGGCCGCCCGCAAACCCCAAGGCGAAGGCTTCTCACGCTATCAGTGGTATCGGCCCGATGCGCCACAAACCATGGCCGAAAAAATGGCCTATGTGCGTCTGTTTGAGCCTTACCAATGGCTGATTGGCACTGGTGACTACCTTTATGAATGGGAAGACCGGCAAAAAAAAGAAGCGATGCAGCGTCTGCGTGCGCTACGCTTTGGCGCTGGTGGCTCGATTGGCTTGCTCGATCGCGATGGGCGCTCGCTCCTCAGCCCCAACAATCCGGCCCTCGAAGGACTCAAGCCAGAGCAAATGCCTGCGCATGAGAGAAAAGCGCTGCAACGCGTTTTCGCCACCGCCCAAGCCGGTGGCGGCTTTGTAGAGTATGACTGGCCCCGGAAAACGTCCCCAGATGGCAACACCGAAGTGGGCCGGAAAACAGCCTTGGTCAGTGTGTATGAACCTTGGGGTTGGATCCTCGTCACCACCACCTTCAATGACGAGTTGCAGTCCACCCTGCACGCTGAAACCTCTGCCCAAGAGCAGGGCAACAGCCAACAGCGCCTACAACTGGCCTTGATGCTGGCAGCAGTCGCCGCCTTGGGCATCATGGGTTCCTTTGTTTTTTCTCGGTGGTCCAAAAAACTGTTTGCCCGCTACCACCAAGAACTGGCACAAGCACAAGCCGACTTGCGCATTGCCGCCATTGCTTTCGACTCTCAAGAGGGCATTTTTGTCACTGACCCCCAAGGCGTCATTTTGCGCGTCAATCACTCCTTTACGGACATCACCGGCTACCCCGCCGAAGAAGCCATTGGACAGACACCCGCACTGCTGAAATCAGGGCGGCATGACGCACAGTTCTACCAAAAAATGCGCGACACCGTCAACCACACTGGTGGTTGGCACGGAGAGGTTTGGAACCGGCGCAAAAATGGCACCATCTTCCCAGAATGGCTGACCATCACTGCCGTCAAAACCGACGATGGCACCGTCACCCACTATGTCAGCACCCTGACCGACATCACCCAGCGCAAAGCCGCCGAAGAAGAAATCCGCCACCTCGCTTACTACGATGCCCTGACGCAATTGCCCAACCGCCGCCTGCTGCTCGACCGGCTACAACACGCTTTGCTCAGTAGCCGCCGCACGGGCCACCAAGCAGCGTTGATGTTCATTGACTTAGACCATTTCAAGCTCATCAACGACACCCAAGGCCATGACAAAGGCGACATCCTGCTGCAAGAAGTAGCCCAGCGCCTGCTCCAGACCGTGCGTGCCAACGACACTGTCGCCCGCCTTGGGGGTGATGAATTTGTGGTGTTGCTAGAAGACCTCAGCCCTCAGGTAGATGAAGCGGCGGCTGAAGCCCAAGTGGTGGCAGAAAAAATTCTGGTCACTGTGGCACAGGCGTGGATGCTCGATGGCAACGAAATCAAAAGCTCTTGCAGCATTGGCGTGGTGCTGTTTACCGACGGCAAGGCCAGCGCAGAAGACCTGATGAAACATGCCGATTTGGCCATGTACCAAGCCAAAGAATCGGGCCGCAATACCGTGCGCTTCTTTAATCCACAAATGCACGAGTCCATCGTCAAGCGCGTGGCGCTAGAAAAGGACTTGCGCACTGGCCTAGAGCGACAGCAGTTGTTCCTGCTTTACCAAGCCCAAGTGAATACCCACGGGCATATTCTGGGCGCAGAAGCACTGGTACGCTGGAACCATCCCCAGCATGGCTTGGTATCACCGAACGAATTTATCCCGTTGGCTGAAGACAGTGGCTTGATTTTGCCGCTAGGCCAGTGGGTGCTGCACGCAGCCTGCGAGCAACTGGCACGCTGGGCTCAAGAACCAACCCATGCCAACCTCACACTGGCCGTCAATGTCAGTGGCCGGCAACTGCGCCAGCCCGATTTTGTCCAGCAAGTGTTAGACACCCTGAAAAAGACAGGCGCACCGCCCCAACTGCTCAAGCTAGAGTTGACCGAGAGCCTGCTGCTAGACAACCCGCAAGATGCCATCACCAAAATGATAGCCTTGAAGATGCATGGCGTCGGTTTTTCGCTGGATGACTTTGGCACAGGCTATTCGTCTTTGGCCTATCTGCGCCGCCTGCCCCTGAGCCAGCTCAAAATTGATGGCAGTTTTGTCCGCGATTTGGTCTCGGAACCACGGGCTGTAGCGATTGTGCGCACCATCGTCACACTGGCTGACAGCTTGGGGCTGCAAGTGATTGCCGAAGGGGTAGAAACCCAAGAGCAACGCGAGAGCCTAGCGCACAATGGCTGCCACACCTACCAAGGCTATCTTTTCAGCCGCCCTGGTACCGTGCAAGAACTCGAAATCATGCCCCGGCCTAGGCTGCCCACATAATGGTGGTGTTTTTCTCGAAAGGAGTCTGCCCTGTGTTGTCTTTGTCTCGTCGCCTTGCGCTATCACTGCTCACCTATAGCACACTCACCTGTCTAATAGCCGCCCCAGTTCAAGCGCAAGCACAAGAGTTTATTAGTGTCAAAGGCGCTGGTGCCAACGTGCGTGAGCAGCCCTCCACCAAAGCCACCACCCTGTGGGAATTGAACGATGGCTACCCATTGCAAGTCATTCAGCGCAAAAGCGACTGGCTACAAGTCAAAGACTTTGAAGC
>JAIESZ010000052.1 GCA_019745615.1 Burkholderiaceae bacterium | reverse complement strand
GGCACTGGCCGCCAACACGATGCGCTGCGGCTCGACACCATGAAACTCGGCCAGCGCCGTGCGCAGGGTGGCATAGCTGGGGTCAGGGTAGCGGCTGGCATCGGCCTGTTGCACCGCAGCCAAGACTTCAGGGCAAGGGCCACAGGCATTGCTGTTGGTAGAAAAATCCCAACGGGCAGGGCCACGGGCATCGGGGCCGCCGTGTGGCGATGGCTCGGCCAGAAAGGAAGCAGACAAAGAAGCGTTCACAGGAAAAAAGCAAAATTTAAAGAGCCAGCACACCCCAAGCCAGCAGTGCCAGCAGGCAGGGAATGGCGACGGCCCAAGAAGCTAGCGCACAAGCACGCGCCGTGTCAGTCATGCTGGCAGCTTGGCCTGTGGCATGAAGTTGATAAACACCAGGTTTGCCCAGTCGGATACGCAGTGCCAGCGCCATGGCAGCCATAGGCCAGCCGCTGTTGGGGGAGGGGGTTTGCTGCGCTTCCCTTGCCAACGTACGCAAAGGCAGACCACCGGCGGCCAAGGCCAGCAGGGCTGCCGTCAGGCGAGCGGGCAACCAAGAGAGCGCATCATCGGCACGGGCAGCCCATTTGCCTGCCCATTGCCAATAACGGGCCGAGGGGCCACTACCGCGCAGGCCGGGGTAGCCCCACATGGCATCAGCAGTGTTGGCAAGCCGGTACAGCGCCGCCCCTGGCAAGCCCGCTACCAAAAACCAAAATAGTGGGGCGATCACCGAGTCACTGAGGTTTTCGGCCAAAGATTCGATGGCTGATTCGCGCACCTGCACGGCATCTAAGGTGGTTACATCGCGGCTGACCAGCCAAGCCAATCGGGCACGACCTGCGTCCAGCGACTGGCCCAAGGCGGCTTCGACGGCCTGTACTTCGTGACGCAGCATCCGCCACGACAGCAAGGGCTTGAGCCACAGGCCCAGCAGCACGCCTGCCACTAGGGTGGGCGCGGGGCTATCGCGCAGCAGGTGCAGCGTGGCCACTTGCAACAAGGCATAACTGCCACTCGCAATGGCAACCAACACACACCATACCAATGCAAACCACCAAAAGGAGTGCCAGTCTGGCCCCGTAGTGGCGGCAGTGGGTGCCCAGCGTCGGCTGGCCCAGCCTAAGGCATTCCCCATCCAAACGACTGGGTGCCAACGCACTGGAGGCTCGCCCCAGCAATGATCTACAGCCAAGGCCACCAGCAGCGCCAGTAGGGCGATTTGGCTGCCACTGCTACCACTGGCCCATAACGGCCCCCACAGCCCATCTACTTCAGGCATTGGTGCCTTCTGTGCCGGTGGTGAACAACGCTGACGGCATATTCCACTGGTCATCAAACACCAGTGAGGCCAGCGGCGCACGTTGCGCCCAACGTTCTTGTTGCAGCATGGGTTCGTGGTAAAACTCCTGCACTGGCCCCAGACACAGCAGGGCAATGGGTTCTGCCCCAGCGGGGAAACCCAACAACTGGCCCAAGGCCACGGGGTCAAAAATAGAGACCCAGCCCATGCCCAACCCTTCGGCCCGTGCGGCCAGCCACAGGTTTTGGATAGCACAACTGGCCGAGGCCAAATCCATCTGCGGCATGGTGCGGCGGCCAAAAACATGCTGCTCACGGCCATCGGCCAACGCCACCACCAACAGTTCAGCAGCGTCCAAAATGCCCTGCACCTTCAGGCGCATAAATTCTTCTTGGCGCTGCCCTAGGGCTTGGGCGGTCAGGATGCGCTCTTGCTCTACCAAGGCGTGCAATGGCTGGCGCAGTGCAGGCTGGGTGATGCGGATAAAGCGCCACGGCTGCATAAAGCCGACGCTGGGGGCATGGTGCGCTGCCTGCAACAAGCGCAACAACACCTCAGGGGCCACGCTGCCACCACCAAAGTGGCGCATATCACGCCGCTCATGGATGGCACGGTACACCGCCAGCCGTTCGGCTTCAGTAAAGGCCTGTGCGCTGGGGGGGGCTTGCGTGGTGGGCTGCGACATGGCTTTAGTCCTCAATACCGCGCTGGGCAGGAATGCCGGCCTGAAAGGCGTGCTTGATGAGCTTCATTTCGGTCACGGTATCGGCCAGCTCAATGATTTCTGGCGGGCAACGACGGCCTGTGAGCACCACATGGACGTCTTGGGGGCGTTGGCGCAGGGTGTCGAGCACGCCCTCCAGTGGCAGCCAGCCGTAGATGAGTGGATAGGTGATTTCATCCAATACCACCATGAAATAGTCGCCCGACAGAATGGCGGTGCGGGCTTTTTCCCAGCCATCGCGGGCCAGTTGCGCCGAATGCTCAAGATCTTGGCTTTTCCAGCTAAAACCGTCGCCCAGCCCCTCCATCGGCAAGCCGATTTGTTCAAACATGCGGTGCTCGCCAAAACGGGCGCTGGGCACTTTCATGAACTGGAAAATTTTGACGGCCTTGCCCCGGCCATGCGCGCGCAGGGCGAGGCCAAAGGCGGCAGTGCTTTTGCCCTTGCCATCGCCGGTATGAACGATGGTCAGACCCCGGCGCTCACCGGTGGGTTTGTGGTAGCCTTTTTCGGTAGGAGGAGCTTCAATTTGCATGGCGATGATGGCACGGGGCCGTTTTATAGGCGTGAGCTCGAATGAGCATCAGGATGCTGCCATTTTACCAAGCTGACTCAAGGGGGAGTAAAAAGATAGTTTTCAAGGCCCCCTACCATCAGGGTTAATTCAAGCAATTTCTAATGAAATCAATGACCGTTTTTTTGTGGTTTTTTGTTGGTTGGCTCCTGGTGTCTGTACCCACCACACCAGCATATGCCAACAGCCCTGTGTTATTGCCGATTGATTTTACCCCAGAAGAACGTTTCTACATCGATAAAACCACCAGCATCAAAATGTGCATTGACCCAGATTGGGCTCCTTTTGAAATCATTAACCACAAAGGCGAACACGAAGGCATAGCTGCGGATTTGATACAACTGGTGGCCCAGCGGGTGGGTTTAAAAATAGAACTCTACCCCGTCAAGACTTGGGAAGAAAGTTTATCTGCATCCAAAGGCAAGCAATGCCAAATAATGAGTTTTTTGAATCAAACTCCAGCCCGCGATCAATGGCTTATTTTTACCGACCCGATATTTTTTGACCCCAATATCATTATTACACGCGAAGAACACTCGTTCATTGGCGACCTCAAAGGTCTTAAAAATGAAAGCGTCGCTTTACCACGCGGAACCATGGTTGAAGAACGCATCCGCAGGGACTATCCAAACCTAAAGATCATTTTAACCAACTCTGAGTCTGAGGCTATTGCTCTTGTTTCTGAGAAAAAAGCCAGCATGACCATCCGTTCTTTGATTATTGCAGCTTACTCCATCAAAAAAGAGGGGCTTTTTAATCTGAAAATTTCTGGGCAAATCCCAGAATACACCAATCAATTGCGCATAGGCATCACCAAAGATGAAAAGGTATTACGCAATATCCTTGACAAAGGAGTAAAGACAATTACACCACAAGAGCGTGAAGCAATTTCCAACAAAAATGTTTCCATTAACATACAACAAGGAATCAACTATTCTTTGGCATTCAAAGGTTTGATGGGCGGCTCCCTGTTGCTAGGCCTTGTATTTTATTGGAATCGAAAATTAAGCGCATTAAACAAAAAATTAGAACTACTCTCTGTGACAGACAGGCTCACGGGGCTTTTTAATAGAATAAAAATAGACTCCGCCTTTCAAGAGCAAATAACACACTCACAGCGATTTCGTAAATCTTTTAGCGTCATATTGCTAGATATAGATCACTTCAAAAGAGTGAATGATACTTACGGCCATCAAACTGGCGACATCATTCTTACTGAAGTTGCCCATATTTTGCAAAATAACACCCGCAAGACGGATATTGTAGGCCGCTGGGGCGGCGAAGAGTTTATTATTATTTGCCCCAACACCAATGCCAAACAAGCCCTATCTCTGGCTGAAAGTTTACGCAGCTTCTTACAAGCACACGACTTTCCAATCACGAAATCACAAACCGCAAGTTTTGGCGTTGCCACCTACCAGACAGAAGATCAGCCCAAGGACATTGTAGGTCGTGCTGATACCGCCCTTTATTTGGCGAAAAACAAAGGGCGCAACTGCGTTGAATTTCAATGATGATACGATATAAAAATATAGCGTTACTATCAACACTGCTCATGGGATCAACCATTGATGCCCATGCTGACACCAATAACATCAAAAACGATAACCTCTCTACCGCACTCGAATCCAGTCATATCTTTGGTTATGCCAAAGCAATGTATGTGGGTGACGACAAAAAGGGAGGGCGTTTAAACCAAAGCACCCTAGGATTTGGTGGAAAAATAGGCATCGAAACCGGTAATTACTATGGCCTGAGCCTCAAGGGAGCTTGGTACACCACCCAAGACTTTGGACTCAATAGCACGAACCCTAAGAAAGTCGATGCTTACATGTTCAATTTAAATAAAAAACCCTATTCTATTATTGGCGAATCTCAAATCCAGTTACGCTTTGGAAAAAATTTAGCAACACTGGGACGCCAAGAAATATCTTCACCACTCATCGACAGTTACGAATACCGCATTATTCCAAATTTATTTCAAGGATTGACTTTAACGAGCAAGCAGATTGACGACGCTACGCTGACGGCAGCGTATATTAGTAAAATGTCGGGCTTGGATGGATTGGCCTCATTTTCTGATTTTCGTAGCATGTCGCAACAGGCTTACACTTCATTGATGCTGACACCCGGCGGAGTGGTAGATGCGAAAAACGGCGAAACGATTGATTTATCTAAAATCACTGGAAATCATGGGGTGATCGTTGCCGGATTTGCATACAAAAAAGAATATGCGTTTCAATTTTGGAATTACTACGGCATCAATACGCTTAATACATTCTATTTTGACGGAAACTTCAAACACAAAATCAACCATAATTTATTGGCAGGATTTGATTTTCAAGCGTATCGCGTATCTGCCGTAGGCAAAACACAGCAATACTTAGCACAGCATCACCTGAACGCTGACTATTGGCTTTCTGGCGTTAAAACCATGCTCAACCATTCACCCAGCGGGTGGGGCTCTGCATTTGCCTACAATCAATTTACTGGCAACAAGTATACCGTCACTGCCAATGGCAATTGGGGTGGATACCCTGAGTTTGTTGGCATGCCTTATGTGTATCCAGAGAATCAAGGGGTCTCAGGAATCGCTCGCAGTCATTTAAAAAAATGGACAATTACCCTTGATCTTAGCCCCTACGGATTAAAAGATAAAAACTTTATTTTTGGTCATGCGCGCATCAATTTGGACGAGTCTATTCTTGCTGGCAGCGATATCATCGTCAATAGCTTGATATACAAAGCAAAATTTACCCCACAGTTGTCCACACGAATGGCTATAGAAGCCAGAAATTCAGGCAATGCACGGTATAACAATAAGTTCATTGCCATGTCTTTGCGTTACGATTTTTAGCCGCACTTTCAGGCGGCTTCAGAGCCCTTCAAAACGCTGGGCACCAAGCACGGCAACGCCAACCACATACCGGCTGCTTGTTGAATCTGGATGCGCTGGTCAAAGACCTGCTCTAAGGCGCGGTGGGTCGTGCTATCGCTGGCTCTGCCGTGGTGGTGCAAGCGTCCGTCCGCCACAATGGCAATGTCGTCGGCTTGCAACGCCAGCGAGACCTCGTGCAACACACTGACCACGGTGTGGCCTTGGGCCACCAGTGCGCGCACCAGCAGCAGCCAATCGGCTTGGTGCGGTGGGTCGAGGTTGGCCAGTGGCTCATCCATCAGCAGCACCGGGGCTTGCACCGCCAAAGCGCGGGCCAGCAGTACCCGTTGGCGCTCGCCGCCGGAGAGTTGGCCCAAGGCGCGCCCGCGCCAGTCCCAGGCTTGGGTGGCGCGCAGGGCTTGCTCCACCGCAGCATGGTCAGCAGCACTGGGGGCAGCCAACCATGCTTGGTGTG
>JAIESZ010000173.1 GCA_019745615.1 Burkholderiaceae bacterium | reverse complement strand
GCCCGTGCTGCGCTGCTGCTCGATAGCCTGCGTCTGGCCGCCTTGGCCGGGCAACTGGATGAGACGGCGCTGCGCGCCGCCAATGCCCTGCTGGAGCCTGCGCCAGCCCCTCCGACCACGGCTGCCACAGGCTCTTGAGGGATTGCCGTTTTAAACTCTGGCGGCATCGGTGCCCTTGAGCAAGCGCAGGCGGCGGTAGAGTGAGCGCTCACTCATCCCTAGGCGCTGGGCCAGAGTGGCCCGGCTGCCTTGGTGTTCGGCCAGCAGGCGTGCCAGCGTGGCATCGTCCAGCGCTAGGGCTGCCCCAACGGGGGCCGCTGCAACCACTGGGGCCAGACCACAGGTGAGTGCTTCCTGCATCTGCTCTACCCCGATGGTGTGACCATCGCACAGCAGGGCGGTGCGCTCCAATAAGTTGCGCAACTCGCGTACATTGCCCGGAAACGATTGTGCTTGCAGCAGTGCCAGCGCCCCTGCAGCCAGTTGGAGCTTGCGCCCCGGTGCCACCCGCTCGAGCAGAGCTTGGGCCAGCGGGGCGATGTCTTCGCGGCGTTCGCGCAGGGGTGGCAAGTGGATCGGAAAGGTACCCAGTCGGTAATACAAGTCTTCCCGAAAGCGCCCCTCGGCCACCATTTGGGCAAGGTGGCGGTGCGTAGCTGAGACCACCCGGATATCGGCATGGCGCAGTTCGGTGCTACCGACGCGGCGGTAGGTGCCGGTTTCAAGCAGCCGCAGCAGTTTGACCTGCTGCGCCAGAGGAATATCACCCACCTCGTCCAGAAACAGCGTGCCACCGTGGGCGCTCTCGACCAGACCGGGACGCGCTTGGGTGGCCCCTGTGAAGGCACCCTTTTCGTGGCCGAACAGTTCGGATTCGAACAGTGATTCGGGCAGGCTGGAGCAATCGACCGGCACCAAGGGGCGGTGGGCGCGTTGGCTGGCGCGGTGCAGGGCATGGGCTACCAGTTCTTTGCCGGTGCCAGATTCGCCCAGCAGCAACACACTGGCTTGCGCTGGGGCCACGCGGGCCACCAAACCCAGCATGTGCCGAAAGGCCGGTGAACGGCCCACCAGACCCTCCGGGCTCGGCAGTGGCTTGGCCAGTGGCTGATGCGCCATCTTTTCGATAAAGAACATCGGCCTATTGCCAGAACTGCGCACGGGCGTTAGTTCAATTTGCACATACTCCTCGCCCTGCGGGGTGTGGTGCAGGTGCAAGACACGTTGCACCTGCCCTGACAACAGTGCTTGGGCGCGTGGGCAGGTTTCTCCCGCCTGATCGCAAGGCAGCGTGAAATGGTGCGACACCGCATAACACTTGCGGTTGACCACTTCCTCCTGTGGCCCGAACTGGCGGCGATAAGCAGTATTGGCAGCCAAGATGCGGTACTGCTCATCGATCAGGATATGGGGCTCAGGCAACCCCTCCAACAGGGAAGCCAGCTCTGCTGGCACAGAAAACGGTTGCGTACGCATAGTGCCAACAGTATACCGACCTACTGCCAAAACACTGCCAACGTTCTGCCATTGGCAGTGTTTGCTGTCTGTTTATAGCCAAATAAAAATTCTAACTTATTGAATTAAAAAGGATTCTTTCGGTTGAATCCATGGCATGGGTCTTGCCTTATAGAACCTATGTCTGTTTCGCCTTTGTCCTCGCAAGACCGCTCCCTGCTGCGCAAGCTGGTGTGGGCCGTGGTACTCAAGTTGATGGTGCTGACGCTGCTGTGGTGGTTGTTTATTGATGGACAAAAAGTGGCAGTCGATGACGGCGGCATGGCTGCCCAAATGCTGCACCAGCGCGCTGCCCCGTCACAAGGCGATTCCCTCTCCAAGGAGTAGAACTGATGGTTTCCGAACAACTGGTGGACTTGTCGCGGCTGCAATTTGCCGCTACGGCGATGTACCACTTTCTTTTTGTACCGCTCACTTTGGGCATGGTCTGGCTGCTGGTCATTATGGAGAGCGTCTATGTCATGACCGGCAAGGTCATCTGGAAGGACATGACGCGCTTTTGGGGCAAGCTGTTTGGCATCAACTTTGCCTTGGGCGTGACCACCGGCATCACGCTCGAATTCCAGTTTGGCACCAACTGGGCCTACTACTCGCACTATGTGGGCGATATCTTCGGTGCCCCACTGGCCATTGAGGGGCTGATGGCCTTCTTCCTCGAATCGACCATGATCGGCCTGTTCTTTTTTGGCTGGGATCGGCTCTCCAAGCCGCAGCATCTGTTGGTCACGATGTTGATGGCCGTGGGCACCAACTTGTCGGCACTGTGGATTTTGATTGCCAATGGCTGGATGCAAAACCCGGTCGGGGCTGAATTTAGCTACCACACCATGCGCATGGAGATGGTGGACTTCTGGGCTGTCCTCTTCAACCCTGATGCCCAAGCCAAGTTTGTCCATACCGTGTCTGCGGGGTATGTGACGGGGGCGATGTTTGTGCTGTCGGTGTCAAGCTGGTACCTGCTCAAGGGCCGCAACACCGAGTTTGCCAAGCGCAGTTTTCGCGTGGCCTCGGCGTTTGGTTTGGCCTCAGTACTGAGCGTGATTGTGCTGGGCGACGAGTCCGGTTATGTGGTGGGCGAAGCCCAACAGACCAAAATGGCCGCCATAGAAGCCATGTGGGAGACCGAACCGGCCCCGGCTGGCTTTAACGTTATTGCTTGGCCCAATGAAGAAAAGCAAGCCAACGATTGGAGTGTCCATATCCCTTGGGTGATGGGCATCATTGGCACCCGCTCGCTGGACAAAGAAATTCTGGGCATCAAGGAGATCAAGGCCAAGAACCGCGAGCGCATTTTCAGCGGTATGCAGGCGGTAGTGGCCCTAGAAGCCCTGCGCAAAAACCGCCAAGACGCTGCCGCGCTAGAGGTGTTCGAGCGGCACAAAGCTGATCTGGGCTTTGGTTTGTTGCTCAAAAAATACGTCACCGATGTGCGCCAAGCCACGCCCGCCATGATCCAGACCGCAGTGGACAGCACGGTGCCGCGTGTGGCTCCGATGTTCTGGGCCTTTCGCCTGATGGTGGGCTTGGGCTTTGCCATGCTGGTGTTGTTTGGTTTGGCATTTTGGAGCACCCTGAAAACCAATGGGATGACGCAGCGCCCTTGGTTGCTCAAGTGGGCCTTGTGGATGCTGCCCGCGCCTTGGCTTGCCTGTGAGGTGGGCTGGTTTGTGGCCGAGTATGGCCGCCAACCTTGGACGATTTACGGCGTGCTGCCCACGCACCTGAGCGTCTCTACCCTGAGTGTGGAAAGCCTGTATGGCTCGCTGGCCGGATTTATCGGCTTTTACACCGTGCTGCTGGTGGTGGAGATGTATTTGATGGTCAAGTTTGCCCGCCAAGGGCCGGGCAGTCTGGGCACAGGCCGCTACGACAACGACGCACATCATCACCCTGCCTGACCCAAGGAGCTGCTTTATGTTCGATTACGAAACCCTCAAAATCGTTTGGTGGCTACTGGTGGGCGTGCTGCTGGTGGGCTTTGCCATCATGGACGGCCACGACATGGGCGTGGGCACCCTGCTGCCTTTTGTCGCCCGCAGCGACATCGAGCGCCGCGTGGTGATTAACACCGTGGGGCCGCACTGGGATGGCAACCAAGTCTGGTTCATCACTGGCGGTGGCGCTATTTTTGCGGCTTGGCCGTTGGTCTATGCCACCGCCTTCAGTGGTTTTTACTGGGCCATGCTGGCAGTGCTGTGGGCCTTGTTCTTTCGGCCTGTGGGCTTTGACTACCGTAGCAAGATCAACCACCCCACTTGGCGCAGCACTTGGGACTGGGGCTTATTCATTGGGGGCTTTGTACCCCCGGTGATTTTTGGCGTGGCCTTTGGCAACTTGCTGCAAGGGGTGCCATTCCATTTTGATGACAACTTGGTGTCTTATTACACCGGCTCGTTTTGGGCGCTGCTCAACCCGTTTGGGCTGCTAGCGGGTGTGGTGAGCAGCGCCATGATTACCTTGCAAGGCGGCACCTATCTGGTGCACCGCACAGAGGGAACCATCCAAGCGCGCACTGTGCGTGCTACGGTGGCTGCGGCTGTGGTGATGGTGGCAGGCTTTGTGGCGGCGGGCCTGTGGCTCAAATGGGGCGGCATCGAGGGTTTTCAGATCACTTCGGTGGTCAACCCGGCAGCCCTGCCCGACCCACTGACCAAAACGGTGGTGCGTAGCGCCGATGCGTGGTGGCTCAATTACCAGCGCGCGCCAGCACTGTGGTTGCTGCCGCTGTTGGGGGTCGCTGGTGCTTTAGCGGCTGCGGCTTTGGTGGTGGCCCGGCGCACACTGTGCGCGTTTGTGGCCTCGTCGCTGGCGGTGGTGGGGGTGATTGGCACGGCGGGGGCGGCGATGTTTCCGTTTGTCATGCCGTCGTCCAGTATGCCCAACGCTTCCTTAACGGTGTGGGACAGCGTCTCCAGCCACCTGACGCTGGGCCTGATGCTGGGTGCCACGGTGATCTTCATGCCCCTCATCATTTTCTATACGAGTTGGGCTTACCGCGTGATGCGTGGCAAGGTCACTGAGGCCTATATCCGCGAAAACGACCATGCGGCCTACTGAAACAACACCAACCAAGGAGAACCAACCATGTGGTACTTTGCCTGGATGCTAGGGGTGGGCTTTGCCGTGCTGCTGGCTATTTTGAATGCGCTGTGGGGTGAGCATGAAGAGGGCCGTAGCGCTCACCCAGCAACTACCGATGTGCCGTGAGTAGTCACCCCATGATGGCACCATCACCGCCACGTATCCACTGGCCCTGCTTGCTGGTGGCCCTCGCTATCATGGTGGTGGGTAGCATTTATCCACTGCTGTTTGCCAATGCCCAAGGCAAGGCATACCACTCGTTGGCGTTGGCCTTGTTTGGGGCGATGAGTGCCGGGTTGGTGCGTGGGGTGGGGTTTATACCGCGCTGGTGGCTGTGGCGCTGGCTGTTTTCTGGTTGGGCGCTGGTGCTGGCGTTAGGGTGGGCGGCTGTAGTGCGTTGGCAATGGTTTTAATGGGTATTACCCCCCGCTATCTTCAATAAAGCCCAGTTGCCGCAAATCCGACATCCGCAGTGGGTACAGAGTGCCGATCAGGTGGTCGCACTCGTGCTGCACCACGCGGGCATGAAAGCCCTCGGCCAAGCGGTCGATGGGCTGGCCTAGGGGATCAAACCCGGTGTAATGGATGCGGCTCCAGCGTGGCACCTTGCCGCGCAACCCCGGCACCGACAGGCAACCCTCCCAGTCTTCTTCTTGGGCTGCATCCAGCGGCGTAATCACTGGATTGATGAGCACGGTGGGTGGCACCAGCGGGCGATCAGGGTAACGCGGGTTGGGTAAGGGGGAACCAAAAATCACCACCTGCAAATCGACGCCAATCTGTGGGGCTGCCAGCCCAGCCCCATTGGCCGCCTGCATGGTGTCGTGCAAATCGGCCACCAACTGGTGCAAGTCTGGGGTGTCAAAAGCCGTGACTGGCTGGGCCGTGCGCCATAGGCGCGGGTCGCCCATTTTCAGGATGGTGTGGATAGTCATAAGCGTCTATTGCTATCGTAGCAAGGCCATCGGGTGGCCTGCCGGTGCCACTGGGGGCGCGGCATGGTGGTGATCGAGTTTGAACTCGGCCACTACCTCGGCCAATTGGGTGGCTTGCTGTTGCAGGGCGTGGGCGGCTGCTGTGGCTTCTTCTACCAGTGCCGCATTTTGTTGCGTGCCTTGGTCCATCTGGTTGATAGAGGTGCCAATGGCGGCAATGCCGCTACTTTGTTCTTGGCTGGCATGGCTGATTTCTGCCACGATGCTGGTCATGCGGCGCACGCTTTGCACCACTTGCTCAATGGTGGTGCCTGCATCGTGCACCAATTGGCTGCCTGCATTGACTTGCGTGACGGAGTCATCAATCAGCGCCTTGATTTCTTTGGCTGCTTGGGCGCTGCGCCCGGC
>JAIESZ010000292.1 GCA_019745615.1 Burkholderiaceae bacterium | reverse complement strand
GCATGGCGTGCTGACCCACAGCGCCCCAAGCTGCTGCATTTTGTCTCCCTAGAGGCATGGCCGGTAGCGGCAGACGATCTGCTGCGGGTGGCCTGCGCGCACCCAGAACTGGCCGAACTGGCGCAAGCCTTGGCCGCCCAATACTGGGGTTTACTACCGGGGGTGCATCGCTTGGCCTTTGACGGTGGGCAGGTGCTGCTCACGTTGTGCATTGGCGATGCGCAAGCGCTGCTGCGCGCACAAGAGTGGACGGTGGATACGGTGTATCTGGATGGCTTTAGCCCGGCCAACAACCCAGACCTGTGGAGCCTGCAAACCCTCAAAGGCGTCGCCCGTTGTTGCCGCCGTGGCACCCGTCTGGCTACTTGGACGGTAGCCCGCCCGGTGCGCGATGCCCTGACGCAATGCGGCTTTACCGTAGCTAAGGTGCCCGGTGTGCCGCCCAAACGCCATAACGTGCAAGCCACGTTTGACCCGCGCTGGGAGCCGCGCAAAGCCCGCCCAGCACAGTCGCCGGTAGAAGCGGCCTCGCAGTGTTTGGTGATTGGGGGTGGTTTGGCCGGGGCCGCAGTGGCCTCCAGCCTAGCCCGGCGCGGTTGGCAGGTGCAAGTGCTAGACCGCGCCAAAGCGCCTGCCGCCGGGGCCTCCGGTTTACCGGCAGGCTTGTTTTGCCCGCATATTTCTCCTGATGACGGCGTGATTTCGCGGCTGTCACGCAGCGGCATCCGGGTGTTGCTGGCCCAAGCACAAAATTTATTGCAGCTGGGGGTAGATTGGCAACCCAGCGGGGTGCTAGAGCACCGGGTGGAGGGGCGGCTGGGGTTACATCCCCAGTGGCACGATGGCCCCGGTGTCGATTGGAGCCATGAGGCGCTGGCTCACCAGCTTGCCGCTGCCAGCTTGCCGCCAGACGCCACAGCCTGTTGGCATGTTCGGGCAGGGTGGATTCGTCCGGCACGGCTGGTGGCTGCCTTGCTGGCGCAGCCGGGCATTGTCTGGCGCGGTGGGGCCGAAGTGGCCCGACTGCATTGCACCGAGGTAGAAGGCTGCATCCAGTGGCAGGCCCTCAATGCCCAAGCCCAAGTCTTGGCCCAAGCCCCGATGGTCGTGTTGGCGGCGGGTTTTGCCAGCCGTGCCTTATCGGGGGAACATTTATCCTTACAGGCTTTGCGCGGCCAAATCTCTTGGGGGGTGCAAGATGCCGCACTAGACGCCGCACTGCCGCCGTTTCCGGTCAATGGCGAGGGCAATTTGGTCAGCCATATTCCGCTGGGCGATGGCCGTCGGGCTTGGTATTTAGGCTCTACCTTTGAGCGCGATATCCACACCCTGCCCCCCACCCCGGCTGAACGTGTGCAGGCCCACGCTGCTAACCGCCAGCGCTTATCTGACCTACTGCCCGGTGTGCTGCCTGCACTAGAGCCTGCATTCACGCCGGCGCTGGGGGATGTGAGCGCCGACCAACCCTTGCCTGCCCATGCCGTCCAAGGCTGGGCTGCCGTGCGCTGCGCTGCACCCGACCGCCTGCCTATGGTGGGGCCCTTGGACAGCGCTGCCTTGCCCGGCCTGTGGGCTTGCTCGGCGATGGGGGCGCGTGGTCTCACGCTGGCCCTGCTGTGCGCTGAACTGCTAGCGGCTCGCCTGCATGGTGAACCCTTGCCACTGGAGGCCAAGCTGGCACAAGCGTTGGCGGCGGAGCGTTTGTAACGCTAGTTGTTGCGCCATTGACTGCGCAGAAGCAACAGTTCAGAATCGACGACAGGTGCCTGTTGGCATGTTTGTAAGGAGTTTGTGATGGTCAAATTTTTCAACTCCACCCTGCTGTTGGCTGCTTTGGTCGCCAGCACGACTGCTTGGGCTTCCAGCAATGAGTCGTCTGACCGCGACGGGCGTGGTTCAGACCGGGGCAATCGTGCACAAACCCCCGCCGAAGCCATCGCCAGCCCCCAAGGGGTGTCGGGCCGTCCCGGTGCAGGCAAGGGTATCCTCAAGCTCAACCAGCACGTCTATTACGCTGGCGACACCTTGCAGCTGCGCGTGGTGTATCCACGTTCCTTAGCGGCCGTCTGGTCAGGTGATGCTATCGGCCATATCGTGGTTTATGTGCCCAGCGGCCAGCCCGTGACGGTTCCGATTCCGGCCAGCACAGCCGACCAACCCATCCAAGTCTTGGATCTAAGCAACCTCAACACCAGCCAATTTGCTGAGGGCAACTACCAAATCGCTTTGGTACTCACCGCCCCTGCTGGCAATCCGCTCAAGTTGGGTGACTGGTATGCGGGCTTTCGTGGTCTGTTGAGCGTAGAGCAGTTCAAGATCAAGATCAGAACCGCCACCACCTCTGCCAATCCCAGCACGGAGGTCGAAGGTGATACCGATGGTGATGGGTTTGAAGACACCACAACCGGCACGACGTCTGGCACAGGTTCTACAGGCACTGCCACTGGCCGCACCACTGGCACGGGTTCCAGCACTACCACCACCCCTTGAGTTGTCTCAAGCGGGCTGTGTCGCTGCATGGCGGGTGAGGGAGGGGGCCTTTCTTTGCGCCAAGATGCGCTTATAGCCTGCCTCGATGGCTATAGTGGGTGTTTCCATATATTTGCCGTGTGTGCCTGTTGCCATGCGGCATATCCCCATTAAGCCATGCCTTTGCCTTTTGCTGCAACAAGCCTGCAGCCACGTTTCTTGTTGCTGACGGTTTTGTTTTTTGTGACGTTAGCCACGCCTTCGTGGTGGGTCGTGCGTTCGATTGCTGAGGGCATTGTCGAGCAATGGGCGGTGCGCTATGCTGAAAAGCAGGTGCTCTACGATACTAGTCGCACCTTGCAACCCATCTTGCGCGAGGTTGCCCTCTCGCGCCAGTTGGCGGCATCGCAGCCGCTGCGCGATTGGGCGCGCCAGCCCCACGATGCCCAAACCGAGCAACGAGCATTGTCCGAGTTAGAGAGTTTTCGGCAAAATTTTCAGGACAAAAGCTATTTTGTCGGCTTACGTAAAACGCGGCAGTATTTTCACAACAATGCGGCCAATGAGTTTGCCGGACGCGAATTGCGCTACCTGCTCAATCCCAAAGACCCTAAAGACGCTTGGTTTTTTGACCTGATTCGCCAGCAGCGCGACGTGCACATCAATGTCAACCCCGACCCAGCCTTAGGTCTGACCAAGCTGTGGATTGACGTGCTAATCCGCGATGGCAACGAGATTTTGGGTATTGTGGGCACCGGTCTGGATTTGACCACCTTTATCCACGATGTGGTGGAAGAAAATGTGCCCGGCGTGACCAGCCTATTTGTCGATCATGGCGGAGCCATCCAGATTCACCGTAACCAAAATTTGATTGATTTTGGCAGTGTCAGTAAGAGCGGCACCGAACGAAAAACCCTGCACTTGTTGTTTGAGCAGGAGAACGATTACACCGCCATGCTGGCAGCCATGAAATCATTAGAAAGTGGCAACCAAAAGGTGGCCACGTTGTTTGTGCAGGTACACGGCAAACGGCAGTTGGCCGGAGTGGCTTATCTGCCTGAGATCGACTGGTATGAAATTACCTTGCTTGATCTGGATGTGTTACTGCCCCTGAGCCAGTTTAAGGGCTTACTAATTGTTTACAGTGCGACCATGATCGGCTTATTGCTGATGTTTAATATCGCACTGCGTTACTACGTGGTCACGCCGCTGGCCCGACTGGGGCAGGCGATGTCAGCAGTGCAGGCTGGGCAGGTGGCCGCAGCGCCCCTGTTACCCCAAGGCGGGGGCGAGATTGGGCGCTTGATCCAGCATTTTGTACAGATGCAGCAGGCGGTGATTGATGCCCGCCACGATCTTGAAAATAAGGTGCAAGAGCGCACCGCCGCGCTGGAGCAACTGACTAAAATTGACCCCTTAACTGGCTTGCTTAACCGCCGGGGTATGCTGGAGCAACTGGAAATCCGGCTGCAATCGGGCACCGCCCGGCTGCGCCGGCCCGGTATTTTGTGGCTGGATGTAGATTATTTCAAAGAAATCAATGACCAGCGCGGCCACGCTACTGGAGACATAGCCCTGAAAACGGTGGCTGCGCTCATCCAACGTTGCATTGGCCCGGAGGATGCTGTTTCTCGCTGGGGGGGCGATGAGTTTTTGGTGCTTTTACCCCATGCCGATCAGGCCCTGCTCGACGCGCTGGGCCAGCGTTTATGTGCCGAGGTGGCTGCCTGCACCGTTGTAGTCGATAGTGCAGACCAGCCAGTTCCCCTGAGGGTCAGCATTGGGGGCCACCTGCAACAGCCCGGTGAAACCGTAGATACCTTATTGCACCAAGGTGATCAAGCCCTGTACGCAGCCAAGGCCAGAGGGCGGAACAATTATTTCCCCTCTGTTCTTTTCTGAAACTCTTGTGCATAAAAGTATCTTATGTAATATTTTGTATTTATTTGAGAAATTTGCATTGGGTGCTTTATCATCGAAGTTAAAAATCAATTTTTAATAGGATGTAAAGCTATGGTCATTCGTTCTATCATTGCCGCAGTAGCCTCTCTGCTATTGGCTGGGCAAGTTCATGCAGGCCGTACAGGCTATGATATGCAGAAAAATATACTCACTATTCCAAGTATAGTGGTGGAGGGTGTGCGTTACAACTTTCCAAAAGTTCGAATCGTTTCCGTGGAGGTGGTTGATCCTGGAGTTTCTAGTCAGGCTCCATCTGGTTTGCCTGTATGCACCTTGAAAACGAGTGCCGATCCTTCTGTCATCACGCAAGAGAAGTTAGATAGAATTAAACTAGGCATGACCCTAGATGAAGTCAATCAGATTGTGGGGTGTCAATATGAAACGCCCGCCAGTAGCATCTACGATAATATGTCTTGTGATGGCGGCCCCGATTGCCCGGATGAGTCCTATGAGAATTTTACATGGTATGGGTTTCGTTGTGGCGATTATTGTGTCAACTCAATATCAGTAAGTGTGGATATAATTAGCCGTCGGGTGGTTGAGAAATCTGGTATTTTTCGTCAATAGTTTTAATGGTTTAGCAGATAATTAAAATAGTCAAAGCAAATTTTAACCCCTTGATTTTTGCTCAATAGCCCATAGCGCTGGTGTCGGCATATCTATTTCCTCTGGAAGACGTTACATTGCAGCCAGGGTGTCTTGAAAACAAGATGCCCCTGCCCCAATTGCCAGTCATTCAGAGGAACAACCCATGCGCATCGACAAACTCACCACCAAGTTTCAGGAAGCCTTGGCCGACGCCCAATCGCTGGCGTTGGGCAGTGACAACGCTTACATCGAACCCGTCCACCTATTGGTGGCCCTGCTGCGCCAAGAAGATGGCCCCCGTGCCCTGCTAGAGCGTGCTGGGGCCAATGTGCCCGGCCTGCTGAAAGATGCCGAGGCTGCCGTCAAGCGCCTGCCGCAGGTGCAAGGCCAAGAACAGGTGCAGGCCAGCCCCGAACTGGGCCGCGTCTTGCAGGCCACCGAGAAAGAGGCCATCAAGCGCGATGACAACTTTATTGCCAGCGAATTATT
This sequence comes from Burkholderiaceae bacterium, assembly GCA_019745615.1. Taxonomy (GTDB): domain Bacteria; phylum Pseudomonadota; class Gammaproteobacteria; order Burkholderiales; family Burkholderiaceae_C; genus Simplicispira. The sequence goes on along the minus strand of JAIESZ010000292.1, from coordinate 420 downwards.
CTTGCTGGCCCTGACCGACAGCAAAGGCGATGGCGCACGCATTGCCAAAGACAATGGCCTGACGCGCAAAAGCCTAGAAGCGGCGATCAGTGCAGTGCGCGGCGGCCAAAAAATGGACAGCGCCGAAGGCGAAGGCCAGCGCGAAGCCCTGAAAAAATACTGCATCGATCTGACCGAGCGCGCCCGCGCAGGCAAACTCGATCCGGTGATTGGCCGCGACGACGAAATCCGCCGTGCCATCCAAGTGCTGCAACGGCGCACCAAAAACAACCCAGTGCTGATTGGCGAGCCGGGCGTGGGCAAAACGGCCATTGTCGAAGGGCTGGCCCAGCGTATTGTGGCTGGTGAAGTGCCCGAATCGCTCAAAGGCAAGCGGGTGCTCAGTTTGGACATGGCAGCACTGTTGGCCGGGGCCAAATT
>JAIESZ010000151.1 GCA_019745615.1 Burkholderiaceae bacterium | reverse complement strand
GCCGCCGACGATGGATTTGTCATCGGCAAAGTGGCGGTCGCCGTGCAGCTCTACAAAGTCGGTAAACAAGTCGCGCACGTAGTCCAGCGTGTAGGGGCGCTCTGGGTGACGGGCAATTTTGGTGACTTGCCAAGGCGACAGCTCGCTGTAAATATCCTTGGTCAGCTGTAGGCTTTTTTTACTGAGCTGGTCGATTTCTTCGGAAATATCGACGGCGCTTTCGCTTTGCACATAGCGCAGTTCTTCAATTTTGCCTTCGAGTTCGGCAATCGGTTGTTCGAAATCGAGGAAGGTTTTTTTGGCCAAAATAGGTTCTCCTTGTGCGTTCTCGGTGCCTGAGGTGGCGCGAGCAACGGCGTTCAGGGCGCTAGCGGCTGGGGCTCCAGCGAGCGCCAAATATACCAAGTGGCTACGCTGCACCACGGCTGCCAAGCCTGTGCCACCTCGCGTGCCTCACTGCGGCTGACTGGATCGCCCGAAAAATAGTTCAGGCTGATGCCTTTGATCAGCCCCGCATCGTCCAGCGGCAGTACGTTGGGGCGCAGCAGGTGGAACATCAAAAACATCTCTGCCGTCCAGCGGCCCACGCCGCGAATGGGCAGCAACTGCTGGATGACGGCTTCGTCGTCCATCGTGGCCCAGCTTTGCGGGCGCAACTTGCCGCTGGCAAAGTGCTGCGCTAAGTCCAACAGGTAATCTACCTTGCGCGGCGATAGCCCAGCGGCACGCATATCCTCCACGCGCAGTTGCAATAGCTCAGTAGGCAGGACGATCCGTGGCTCGTCTGGTGTGGGTGGCGGGGCCAAATCCAAGGCCAGTTGGGCCTGCGGCAGCGACGCTGCGGCAACAGGGGCAGGCAACAACGCCAGCAGACGCTGCCACAGGGTTCTGGCCGCTGCGACCGAAATTTGCTGCCCCACCATGCTGCGCGCCAGCGTGGTGAAGGCGTCGCGGCTGGGGCGCAGCACATGCTCACCCAACTGTGGAATCAGCCGCCGCAATACCCGGTCTTTCTGCCCCAACTGCGCACAAGCCTGCGCCCAGTAGGGTGGCAGATCGGGGTGGCTGGTGCGGCGGCTGGTTTTTTTGGCAGTCTTCACGGGCGACGCAGGGGTTTATTGCACGGCTTCCCAACTGGTGCCGGTGGGGCTGTCTTTCAGGACAATGCCCTGCGCTTGCAGTTCCTTGCGGATACGGTCGGCCTCGGCCCAATTTTTGGCGGCTTTGGCAGCGGCACGGGCGGCAATGTGCGCTTCGATGGCGCTGGCATCCAAACTGCTGCCCGCTTGCAAGAAATCTTGCGCGGGCGTTTGCAATAAGCCCAGTATGCCCCCCAGTGCCTTGAGCAGCCCGGCCACTTGGGGCGATTTGCTGCGGTTGGCCTCACTGGCCAAATCAAACAGCACGGCCACGGCGTCAGGGGTGCCAAAATCTTCATCCATTGCCGCTTTAAAGCGGGCGGCATAAGGGTCATTCCAGTCGATCGCAACGTCAGCGGCGGGTACCTCGGCCAAGGCGGTGTAGAGGCGCTTGAGGGCGGCACGGGCATCGTTCAGATGCACATCGCTGTAGTTGAGCGGGCTGCGGTAGTGGCTGCGCACGACAAAGAAGCGCACCGTCTCGGCATCGTACTGTTGCAGCACATCGCGGATGGTGAAGAAGTTGCCCAAGCTCTTGGACATCTTCTCGTTGTCGATATTGATAAAGCCGTTGTGCATCCAAAAGCGGGCCAAAGGCTGGCCGCTGGCCCCTTCACTTTGGGCGATTTCGTTTTCGTGGTGCGGAAACTGCAAATCAGCACCACCACCGTGGATGTCAAAGGTCTGGCCTAGCAAGGCGCAACCCATGGCCGAGCATTCGATATGCCAGCCGGGGCGGCCTTTGCCAAACGGGCTGTCCCATTGCACTTCTGCGGGTTCGGTGGGTTTGGCCGATTTCCAGAGGACAAAATCCAGTGGGTCGTGTTTGCCGTCTTGCACGGCAACGCGCTCGCCAGCATTTAACTCGTCAAGCGACTTGCCCGACAGCTTGCCATAGCCCACAAACTTGCGCACGGCATAGTTCATGTCGCCATTGCCTGCTGGGTAGGCCAAGCCCTTGTCTTGGAGCTGGCCGATCAGTGACAGCATTTGCGGCACGTAGTCGGTGGCGCGTGGTTCGTGGCTGGGGCGCTCAATGCCTAAGGCATCGGCATCTTGGTGCAGGGCGTCAATCATCCTGTCCGTCAGGTGGCGGATGCTCTCACCGTTTTGCACGGCGCGTTGGATGATTTTGTCGTCAATGTCGGTGATGTTGCGCACATAGCTGACGCGCAAGCCACTGGCTTTGAGCCAACGTTGCACCACGTCAAAGGCAACCATAGAACGCGCATGGCCCAGATGGCACAGGTCGTAAACTGTCATGCCGCAGACGTACATGCGGACATGGCCCGGCTCCAGCGGCGAAAACGCTTCCAGGGCACGCGATAGCGTGTTGTAGATACGCAAACTCATGGGGTATTGGGTGTGGGAAAGGAAGAGGCCAGCGGCCCGGCAGGCAATGGCAGCACGTACAGAAGGAATAGGCACCAGCGCGGCACCCCCTCCGCTACAATCCGCGCCAGTATAAGCGCCTGCGGGCCTGTTCCGGCCCTTCCATTTCTCCCTCTTCATGATGCACGTTCGCCGCACCTTCACCCATGCTCTGCGCCTGTTAACTTTGACTGCACTGCTGGGCACCAGCGTGGCCCAAGCCGATGAGTATGGCGACATCCAGAAGCTGCTGCGCGCGGGTAAACCCGCCGACGCACTGGCCCGCACTGACCAACTCCTGAGCGCCAAGCCGCGTGATCCGCAATTGCGCTTTTTGCGTGGTGTGGCCCTGACACAGGCGGGTAAACAAGACCAAGCTATTGCTGTCTTTACCAAACTGACCCAAGACTACCCCGAACTGCCTGAGCCGTACAACAACTTGGCCGTGCTGTATGCCGGACAAAACCAGTTTGACAAAGCCCGCTCGGCGCTGGAAATGGCTATTCGCACCAACCCCAGCTACGCCACTGCCCACGAAAATCTGGGCGATGTCTATGCCCGTCTGGCCAGCACCGCCTACAACAAGGCGCTGCAAGTGGACAGCACCCAGACGGCCAGCGTGCAGCCTAAGCTAGAGATGATCCAAGGGCTGGCGTATCCGGCCGCTGGCAATACCAAGCCTAGCGCTGCGCCCCCTGCACCGGTGTCAGCTCCAGCTCCAGCCCCCGTGGCTGCACCGGTGCCAGCACCTGCACCTGCTCCAGTAGCGGTAAAACCGGCTCCGAGCCCAGCACCCGCTCCGGCAGCCACCCCGGTGGCTGCGCCACCGCCACCACCACCGCCACCACCAGCGCCCACTCCGGCCCCAGCAGCCCCGGCGGCAGTCGATACCGCTGCCGTGCAGGCCGTCAGTGCCGCTGTGCAGGCTTGGGCCAACGCTTGGGGCAGCAAAGACGTGAATGGCTATTTTGCTGCGTATGCCAAAAATACGGTGCCCTCTGGCAAGCAAAGTCGCAAAGACTGGGAGGCCGAGCGGCGTGCGCGCATTGAGGGAAAATCGCGCATCAGTGTCAAGGTACAAGACCTGAAAGTGAGCATCGATGGCGACAGCGCCACGGCACGCTTCCGCCAAGACTACAGCGCTGGGGCACTGCAAACAAGCAGCCGCAAAACCCTAGAGATGAGCAAGGTACAGGGGCGTTGGGTGATCGTGCGCGAAACCGTCGGTAATTAAGCGGCTAGGCCCGCCGCCCTTGCGTCAAAGATATGGATATGGATGTGATCTCTCGGTATTTTTCTCGCTCTGGCCGTGCTGGCCCCGGTGCTGCGCTAGCTGCTACCTTGGCCGCCTTGCTGGTCGTGCACACACCACCGGCCACAGCACAACAGCCTAGCAAACCCACCAACAAAGCCACGAAAAAAGCGCCACCAGCAGCGTTGGTCGATGGTCAGGCGGAGTCTCGCCTGCTAGAGGTGTACCAATCGATTAGCCAAGGCCAGCACCGCCAAGCCTTGGCCGGTGCCGAAGCGCTGGTGCGCGAGTACCCCAACTTTCAGTTGGCGCAGTTGGTGTTGGGTGATTTGTGGGCCGCGCGCGCGCGCCCAGCGCAGCCAACAGGTGCCGTGCCCGGTGCCCACTTGCCCAGCAATCTGGCCAGCGCTACAGACAACAAAAATCTGGATGTGTTGCGCGAAGAATCGCGCCGCCGCTTGCAAGCACTGCACGCCCGCCCACCGGCCAATACCATTCCAGCGCAGTTTTTAACCCTGTCGCCACGCCAGCGCCATGCGGTGGCGGTAGATGCCTCACGCTCGCGCTTGTACCTGTTTGAAAACACCCCCGATGGCCTGCGTTTGGTGGCTGATTACTACGCCTCGGTAGGCAAATTGGGTATCGACAAGTATGTCGAAGGCGATCAGCGCACCCCGATTGGTGTTTACTTCATCACCAGTCGCCTCGACCCCAGCACCTTGCGTGATTTTTATGGTGCCGGTGCTTTGCCCCTCAACTACCCCAATCCGCTAGACCAAAGCCGGGGTAAAACCGGCAGCGGCATCTGGCTGCACGGCACCCCGCCCCACCAGTTTGCCCGCGCTCCACAAGCCACCGATGGCTGTGTCGCTTTGGCCAATCCTGATCTGGAGCGCTTGTTACGCACCGTAGAGCGTTCTACGCCGGTAGTGATTGCCCCAGAGTTGCGCTGGGTAGCGCCACACAGCGTCGATACCGCCCGCCAGCAGTTTGATACCGTGTTGCAAGCTTGGAGCGATGCCAAGGCCCAAGGCGATGTGCAAAGCTTGCAGCGCTTTTATACCGCTGACTTCAAAAGTGCCTCACAGCAGCCCCGGCAACAGTGGCTCACTAAACTAGCCAGCACAAGCACCCAGCAGAGTAAAGAAGTTGAACTCAAAGACAAGTCTTACCTGCACTGGCGTGATGCCAGCGAGACCATGGTCGTTACCTTTGGTGAAGTCACCAAAGGCGAGCGCAGCGGCACGACGCGACGCCAATACTGGAAACGCCAAGGCGACCAGTGGCAAATATTCTATGAAGGAGTAATCAGTTGATGCTGTCCAAAAGAAAATCCCTGTTGGCACTGGCTGCCAGCAGCTTGGCCCTGGGCTTGGCCCTCGTGCAACCCGTAGCCGCCCAAGACGCCCAAGCCCCCAAGGTCAAGCTCAGTACCTCAATGGGCGACATCGTGGTGCAGCTTGACGCGGCCAAGGCACCCAAAACGGTAGAAAACTTTCTGGCGTACGTCAAAGACAAGCACTACGACGGCACCATTTTTCACCGCGTTATCGACGGCTTCATGATCCAAGGCGGTGGCTTTACCGCCGACATGACGCAAAAGCCGACCAAGGCCGCGATCATGCTCGAATCGGGCAACGGCCTGAAAAACCAGCCCTACACCATTGCGATGGCCCGCACCGGCAATCCGCATTCGGCTACGGCACAGTTCTTTATCAACGTCAAAGACAACGAAATGCTCAACGCCCGCCAGCCCGGCAACGATGGCTACGCCGTGTTTGGCAAGGTGATTGACGGTACCGCCGTGGTGGACAAAATCAAAGCCGTGCCTACGGCTAACAAAGGCTTCCACCAAAATGTGCCCAGCACGCCTGTGACCATCACTTCGGCCACACTGCTGCCCTGATTCTTTTTTTAACGAAGGTTTTTTGTTATGAGCAACCCCCAAGTCGAACTGCACATTGCCAACTACGGCGTGATTACCCTTGAGCTGGATGCCGACAAGGCCCCCAAGTCGGTGGCTAACTTTTTGGCCTATGTGAACAAGGGCCACTACGACAACACCATTTTCCACCGCGTGATTCCGGGTTTTATGATCCAAGGCGGTGGCTTTGAGCCGGGCATGAAGCAAAAAGACTGCGACGC
>JAIESZ010000086.1 GCA_019745615.1 Burkholderiaceae bacterium | reverse complement strand
GCGTAGAAATACTCGCTATCGAAGGGCGGGTCTTTGCGCATCAGCACGGCGTCGAAATCTGCCAAGGCAGCAGTGCGCTCTTGCTGCACGCTGAACCAATCTTGTGCTTGACCGGTGAGGGTGATGTCACGCACTGGGGCTTGCACTGGCTGACCACGCAACCAGCGGATGTGCCGAGGCTCGCAGGCTGCAATCTGATGACCACGACGCTGGGCTTCGCGCATCATGGCAAAGGTGGTGTCTTTATAGGTGACAAAAGACTCCAGCGGATCGGCAACAAAGAGGATTTTCATCGGATGAACCTAAATAGCAATCTTGGAACCCAATTCGACCACGGCATTGCTGGGCAGGTGCAGGAAGTCGGCGGCACCACTGGCGTTGTGGTGCATCTGGGCAAACAGCTTCTCGCGCCAAGCCACCATACCGCTACCAGAGGTAGAAATGACGGTGTCACGTGAGAGAAAGTAGCTAGTGGTCATGGGCTCAAGGGTGCAACCCAAGGCACCGAGTTGCTCCAAGGCCAGCGGCACGTTGGGGTTGTCCATAAAACCATAGTGGATGACCACTTGCCAACAATCGTGGCCCAAGGCGGACATCTCGACGCGCTCTTGCGTGGCGACCCAAGGCACTTCATGGTGGCGCACGGTGACAAACAAGTTTTGTGCGTGCAGCACTTTGTTGTGCTTGAGGTTATGCAGTAAGGCGTTGGGTACGGTATTGGGGTCTGCAGTAAGGAAGACTGCGGTGCCTGCGACGCGCACGGGAGGATTGACAAACACCGCCCCCAGAAAATCGGGCAAGGCGATAGCGTCGCTTTGCATGGCTTCGTGCAACAGACGGCGACCATCTTTCCAAGTTTGCATGACAATAAAAATGGCACCGGCAATGACCAACGGGAACCAGCCACCATCGAACAGTTTGAGCAGGTTGGAAGCCCAGAAGGCAAAATCTACCGTGAAGAAGAAAGCGGTAGCGCCCAAACACAGCCACAGCGGCAAATGCCAAGCATTGCGGATCACAAAAAAGGTCAGCACGGTGGTGATGAGCATGTCGGTAGTGACGGCAATGCCGTAGGCCGATGCCAGCGCGCTAGAGGATTTGAACATGCCCACGGCCAGCACAATCAGCACAAACAGGCCCCAGTTGACAAAGGGCAGATAAATTTGGCCAGCCTCTTGGACACTGGTATGCAGCACGCGCAAGCGGGGCAGGTAGCCCAGTTGAATCACCTGCTTGGTGACGCTAAAAGCGCCAGAGATCAAGGCCTGTGAGGCAATAACGGCAGCCATCGTAGCCAGCAGTACCAGTGGCAGCAAAGCCCATTCGGGGGCCATCATGAAGAACGGGTTTTTGACGGCTTCAGGCTCTTTGAGCAACAAGGCACCTTGACCAAAGTAATTGAGGGTGAGGGCAGGCATGACGATGGTGAACCACGTCATGCGGATAGGGCGACGACCAAAGTGGCCCATATCGGCGTACAGGGCCTCGCCCCCAGTGACGCACAGCACCACAGCACCCAAGATGATGAAAGTGACGCCGGGCTGCGCCCACATGAACGCCACCGCATAGTGCGGACTGATGGCCCACAAAATGCCCGGATTGCCCACGATATGGTAAATACCGAGGGCAGAAATGACGACAAACCACGCCACCATCACGGGGCCAAAGAAGCGCCCGATGCTGGCACTGCCACGCTTTTGCACCATAAACAGCAGCAGCAAAATGACCAAGGTCAGGGGCACCACCGCTTTTTTGAAGGTGGGAGAGATGACTTCTAGCCCCTCCATCGCCCCCAACACGGTGATAGCAGGAGTAATGACACCATCACCATAGAACAGGCAAGTGCCAAAAATACCCACGAGCAAGAGCACTCGGCGCAAACGTGGCTGGTCTTTCACGGTTTGCGAGGCCAGTGCCAGCATGGCCACGAGGCCGCCCTCGCCGTGGTTGTCGGCGCGCAGCACCAAACTGACGTACTTCAAGGAGACGATAACGGTGAGTGTCCAGAAGAAGATGGACAAGATGCCATGCACGTTATCGGGGGTGAAGGGGACATGGCCGGAGCCAAAAACCTCTTTGACCGAATACAGCACGCTGGTACCGATGTCGCCATAAACGACACCAATGGCACCTAGCATCAGCGCACCAAGGGAAGATTTGGAGTTTTGCACAGGAAATGGTCTCAGAGTTGCACCCATGTCGGGCGTGGCTTACCCGTTGAAGAAGAGTCTGCGATTGTGCGCTGGGCGGTGTGATTTGCCAGCAGAAAACCGGGCGGCGTTGTCTGCACGCCACGGCGTACTTTAGTCGTAGATTTCGGCGTTGGGGTCAGTGGCTTCTAGCTCGTAGCTGGCTGCCAGCATCGCCAACCGGGCCACGACACCATACATATAGAAGCGATTGGGTGCACTGGCTCCGGGGCGAGCGCCGGGCTGGGGCAGTTGCGTGCTGTGGTGAAACGCCAAGGGCACAAAATCAGCGCCGGGGGCATTGAGGTTTTCATCGCTGGCACGGTCGGCGTGGATGCGGTAGAAGCCCCCGACAACATAACGGTCGACCATATAGACCACCGGCTCGGCCACCGCCTGGTGGACGCGCTCTTGGGTGAGCACGCCCTCCTGAATCAATGCGTTGTGCACCGTTTGACCATCTTTGCTGATCTTCATGGAAGCCAGCGTTTTTGGTTCTAAGGCGGCCAGCTCTTTAGCATCGCGCACCGTGATGACACCTAGGCCGTGGCTGCCGTTGTCGGCCTTGACCACGACAAAAGGCTTTTCGTGGATCCCGTACTCTTTGTACTTGCGCCGGATTTTGCCTAGCAGGGTATCAACTTGGGTTTGCAGAGACTCCATGCCAGCGCTGGTGGCAAAGTTGACATCACCGCATTGGCCAAACAACGGATTGATAAGCCAATGGTCGATTCCGAGCAGCTTGCCAAAGCGTTTGGTCACTTCTTCGTAGCTGCGAAAGTGTTTGCTTTTGCGCCGCGTACACCAACCGGCGTGCAAGGGGGGCAACAAATGCTGGCCGTACAAGTCCTCAAGGATGCCCGGCACGCCAGCAGAAAGATCGTTGTTGAGCAAGATGGTGCAGGGATCGAAATTTTTCAGCCCAATGCGGCCACGATCACGCAGTACCGGCTCTAGGGTGATGGACTCGCCGTCGGGCAAATCGAGCACCAAAGGCTGGTTGACGTCGGGGCTGATAGAGCCGATGCGCACATTGAGCCCAGCCATATTGAAGATGCGCCGCAATTGGGCCAGACTGCTGAGGTAACCGCTATGGCGCGTGTGGTTCTCAGGAATGATGAGCAGGTTGCGTGCTTCAGGGCAGATTTTTTCAATCGCGGCCATAGCCGCCTGCACGGCCAGCGGCAGCATTTCCGGGGTGAGGTGGTTCCACCCCCCCGGAAACAAGTTGGTATCGACGGGTGCCAGCTTGAACCCGGCATTGCGGATATCGACCGAGGTATAAAAGGGTGGAGTGTGCTCCATCCACTCTAGGCGGAACCAGCGCTCAGTGGCAGGCATCGAATCAATGATGCGCTGTTCGAGTTCGTTGATAGGCCCAGTGAGGGCGGTAATGAGGTGCGGAACCATAGGTTGCCCTTGTAAGACAGTTGCGCCCCATTGTAGGGAGTTGGCTGCCGCTTTAGCTGCGCACTTCGCCCTCGCCCAGCACAATGTATTTGAGCGAGGTCAGGCCCTCGATGCCCACCGGGCCACGGGCGTGGAATTTGTCGGTGCTGATGCCAATTTCAGCGCCCAAACCATATTCAAAACCATCGGCAAAGCGGGTGCTGGCATTGACCATGACGCTGCTGGAATCGACCTCGCGCAGGAAGCGCTGGGCGTGGATATGGTTAGTCGTAAGGATGGCCTCGGTGTGGTGGCTGGAATACTGGTTGATATGGGCAATGGCCTCATCGACGCCCGCCACCACCTTGATGCTGATGATCGGGCCTAGGTATTCTTCGCTCCAGTCTTGCTCGGTGGCGAGCAGCAACTGGGCACCCTCTACGCCGCGCAACAGCGCCAAGGATTCGGGGCAGCCACGCATTTCCACCCCTTTGGCGGCAAACACGACACCAATCTGCGGCAGAAACTGCGCTGCCACACTGCGCGCCACCAACAGACTCTCCGTGGCATTGCAGGGGCTGTATTTTTGCGTTTTGGCATTCTCGACCACGCGCAGGGACATTGCCAAATCGGCGCTGTCATCGACATAGGTGTGGCAATTGCCATCCAAGTGCTTAATTACGGGCACTTTGGCATCACGGCTGATGCGCTCAATCAAGCCTTTGCCGCCGCGTGGGATGATGACATCGACATACTGCGGCATGGTGATGAGTTGGCCTACGGCCTCGCGATCCGTGGTGGGCACCAATTGCACGGCATGTTCAGGCAAACCGGCCTCTTGCAGGGCCTGCACCACCAAACGGGCCAACGCCTTGTTGGAGTCGATGGCCTCGGAGCCACCGCGCAAGATGCAGGCGTTGCCGCTCTTGATGCTCAGGCTGGCAGCCTCAATGGTGACGTTGGGGCGGCTTTCGTAAATCATACCGAACACGCCAATCGGCACGCGCATTTGGCCGACACGGATGCCGCTGGGCTGCTGTTTCATGCCCAGAATTTCACCAATCACATCGGGCATGGTGGCCAATTGCTCGCAGCCTTGAGCGCAGGTTTCTAGCACCTTGGGCGTGAGCTTGAGGCGATCGACCATCGGCTCGGCCAGCCCGGCAGCGCGGGCGCGCTCTAGATCGCGGGCGTTGTCGGTCTGCAAGGCGTCGGTCTGCTCGCGCAGCAGACGTGCCAGCACTAACAATGCCTTATTTTTAACGGCGGCAGGGGCCTTGGCCATCAGTGCCGAGGCGGTTTTGGCTTGCAGACCGAGGGTCTGCATGATTTCAGTGACAGAAAGGGCGTTCATGGACACAGATTCTGGCAGAACCACGCCCACCGTGGGCGTCAACGTGCTGCCAGCGCCAACTTGCCCAACTGCAAGGCCAGTCGCTGCAAAGCCTGCCAAGGCGCTTGCGGCCAATCGGGTACCGGCAGGCCCTTGACGATACCATCGACCTTGTGCGCCGACTGCAAAAGCCGCGCCAATGCGGCATCGGTGGCACGGGGCAAAATGCGTTCAAACAGGCGCTCTTTCGCGCCCCAAATACGGTTTTCGCGCAGGGCTACGGGCAAGGGTTTGCCCGCTTGGGTGGCATCTTTGATGCGCTTGAGCGCACGAATATCCTCGGCCAGCGCCCAATGCACCAACACCGCTGCCTCGCCCTCGGCCTCTAGGCCATCCAACATGCGCTGCACGCGCAGCAATTGGCCCGACAGCACTGCCTCTGACAGCTTAAAGACATCGTAGCGGGCGACATTGAGCACCGCTGCCTCCACCTGCTCCCAGTGCAGCTCTCCTGGGGGATAAAGGAGGGCAAGTTTTTGGATTTCTTGGTGTGCAGCCAGCAAATTGCCCTCGACCCGATCGGCAAAGAAGGACAAGGTGCGCTGGCCCTCTTCACCCGCCACCACTTGCTGGCCTTGAGCGGCCAAGCGCTGGGCAATCCATTGCGGCAAGGCCGCACGCTCTACCGGGTCAATCTGCACCGTCACGCCGTGGCTCTCTAGCGCGGCAAACCAAGCGCCGGTTTTGGTGGCTTTGTCCAGCCGGGGCAGCAAAACGAGCGTGAGGGTGCTCTCGTTGCCAGTGGCGACCTCAGCCAACTGTTGCAGAGCCACACTGCCTTCTTTGCCGGGTTTGCCTGAGGGGATGCGGATTTCGATGATTTGCTTGTCGGCAAACAGACTCAGGCTCCCACCTGCCGCCAGCACCGCGCTCCAATCAAAATGGGCACCGGCGACAGTAAAGGTGCTGCGCTCGGTATAGCCCTGCA
>JAIESZ010000320.1 GCA_019745615.1 Burkholderiaceae bacterium | reverse complement strand
TGCGAGTGCATCGAAACCAAAGACGGCCCGGTGATCTGGGAAGACCATTTCTACCCCGAAATCATCAACCCCGACACAGGCGAAGTGCTGCCCGACGGCGCACTGGGTGAACTGGTGTTTACCTCGCTGACCAAAGAAGCTTTTCCGGTCATCCGCTATCGCACCCGCGACTTAACCAGCCTGCTGCCACCTACAGCGCGCTCGTTCCGCCGCATGGGCAAGATCACGGGCCGCTCGGATGACATGCTGATCGTGCGCGGCGTCAACGTCTTCCCGACCCAAGTGGAAGAACAAATTTTGCGCGATCCCCGCTTGTCGGGCAACTACCAAATCCACCTGAGCCGCGATGGTCACTTGGACAACGTAGAAATCCGCTGCGAATTGCAACACAGCCTGACCGGCCAGCTTAGCCCAGCCCAAGTGCAACAAGTAGCCAAAGAGCTGCAACACCACATCAAGACCATTGTCGGCATCTCGACCAAGGTCAATGTGTTTGAGGCCAACGCCCTGCCGCGCACCCTGACTGGCAAAGCCCGCCGCGTGTTTGATGAGCGTCCCAAGCAAGCCTAAAGAAAGATTCGCATGACCCAAGCTTATATTTGCGACGCTATCCGCACCCCCATTGGCCGCTACGGCGGTGCCCTGTCTTCGGTGCGTGCCGATGATCTGGGTGCGGTACCTCTCAAGGCGCTGATGGAGCGCAACCCCCAAGTGGATTGGGCCGCCGTCGAAGACATCATCTACGGCTGCGCCAACCAAGCTGGTGAAGACAACCGCAACGTGGCGCGCATGTCGGGCCTGCTGGCCGGTTTGCCGGTGCAAGTGCCCGGTACCACCGTCAACCGCCTGTGCGGCTCCGGTATGGATGCCATCGGTTTGGCTGCCCGCTCCATCAAGGCTGGCGAAACCAGCCTGATGATTGCAGGTGGCGTCGAAAGTATGAGCCGCGCCCCGTTTGTCATGCCCAAGGCGGACAGCGCGTTTAGTCGTAGCAATGTGGTGTACGACACTACCATCGGCTGGCGCTTTCCCAACCCCATGATGAAGAAGCTCTACGACACCCACTCGATGCCGCAAACAGCGGACAACGTGGCCGCAGAGTTCCACATTGGCCGTGCCGACCAAGACGCCTTCGCGCTGCGTTCGCAACAGCGCTGGGGTGCTGCCAATGCCGCAGGCCGTTTTGCCGATGAGTTGGTGCCCGTCACCATTCCGCGCAAAAAAGGCGATCCGCTGGTGGTGACCACCGACGAGCATCCCCGCCCCGAAACCACGCTAGAGATGCTGGCCAAGCTCAAGGGCGTCAATGGCCCAGATTTGAGCGTTACGGCAGGCAATGCCTCCGGCGTGAACGATGGTGCCTGTGCCGTGCTGCTGGCTTCTGAAGAGGCTGCCCAGCGCTACGGCCTGACCCCGCGCGCCCGTGTTGTGGGCATGGCGACCGCTGGCTTGGCCCCACGCATCATGGGTTTTGGCCCCGCCCCTGCCGTGCGCAAGGTGTTGGCCCAAACCGGCCTGACGCTGGCGCAAATGGACGTGATCGAACTCAATGAAGCCTTTGCCGCCCAAGCGCTGGCCGTGCTGCGCGACTTAGGTTTGTCGGATGACGCCGCCCACGTCAACCCCAACGGCGGTGCCATTGCGATGGGCCACCCGCTGGGCATGAGTGGTGCCCGTCTGGTCACTACCGCCAGTTATGAACTCGCCCGCCGTGGTGGCCGCTATGCGCTGTGCACGATGTGCATTGGCGTCGGTCAGGGCATTGCCATGGTGATTGAGCGCGTCTGAGATCACCCGAAAAATTATTTATCAGGAGACAACGCAATGAAATTTCAACTCAAGCAAATCGCCGTTGGTGCCGTTTTGGCCCTGGGCACAATGGTAGCGATGGCGGCAGACCCAATCAAAATCGGTGCCGTGCTCTCCGTCACCGGCCCGGCCGCCTTCTTGGGCGACCCAGAGCTGAAGACGCTGCAAATGTACGTTGAAGACCTGAACAAAAAGGGCGGCGTGCTGGGCCGCCAGTTGGAACTGGTGCATTACGACGATGGCAGTGATGCCAACAAGGCCAACGGCTTTACCAAGCGCCTGATCGACAACGACAAGGTGGACGTCATCATCGGTGGCACCACCACCGGGGCCACGATGTCGATGGTGCCGTTGGTCACCAAGGCCGAAGTGCCCTTTATCTCGCTGGCCGGTGCCGTGGTCGTGGTCGAGCCAGTGAAGAAGTGGGTTTTCAAAACCCCCCATACCGACCGCATGGCCGCCGAAAAAGTGTTTGAAGACATGAAAAAGCGCGGTCTGACCAAGGTAGCGCTGCTGTCTGAAACCTCTGGCTTTGGCCAGTCGGGCAAGAAAGAAACCGAAGCCGTGGCTGCCAAGTACGGTATCACGCTGGTGGCCAACGAAACCTACGGCCCCAAAGACACCGACATGAGCCCCCAGCTCACCAAGATCAAAAACACAGCGGGCTTGCAAGCGGTGTTTGTCTTTGGTTTGGGCCAAGGCCCGGCCATCGTCACCAAGAACTACAAGCAGTTGGGCGTCAGCCTGCCGCTGTACCAGTCGCATGGTGTGGCCTCGGATGAGTTCCTGAAGCTGGCTGGCACAGCCGCCGATGGGGTGCGCCTGCCCTCGCCAGCCCAGTTGATTCCTGAACAACTGCCTGCCAACGACCCACAAAAGTCGGTCGTGGCAGCGTACGACTTGGCCTACAAGACGCGCTACAAGTCTGAAGTGTCCACCTTTGGTGGTTATGCCTACGACGCGCTGATGCTGACGGTAGATGCCATGAAGCGTGCCAATGGCACCGACAAAGCCAAGGTGCGTGATGCCCTCGAATCGACCAAAGGCTTTGTGGCTACCAGCGGCACTTTCAATATGTCGGCCACCGACCACATGGGCCTGAACCTGTCCGCCTTCCGCCTGCTGGAAGTCAAGGACGGCAAATGGCACCTGCCGCAATAACTTTGAGCTACTGACTGCGAGCCACTTCCACCATGTACCAAACCCTGAGTATTGAGCGCCAAGAGCGTGTCGCCACCATCTGGATGGATCGTCCGGATGTGTTCAACGCCTTTGATGAGCAACTGATTGTCGATTTGGGCGCGGCCTGCGCCGAACTGGATGCCGATGCCTCGGTGCGGGTGGTGGTGTTGGCTGGCCGTGGCAAGCATTTTTCTGCTGGTGCCGATTTGAACTGGATGAAGCGCGCCTCTGCCTTTACCGAGGAAGAAAACCGCGCCGATGCCCGCAAGTTTGCCCGCATGTTGCGCGCCCTGTCGGGCATGTCTAAGCCCACCGTAGCCCGTGTGCAAGGCGCAGCGTTGGGTGGTGGCACTGGCTTGGCTGCTGCCTGCGATATGGCGGTGGCCAGCAGTGATGCCAGCTTTGCCACCTCCGAAGTCAAGTTCGGCATCATCCCGGCGGTCATCAGCCCCTATGTGTTGCGTGCCATTGGCCCGCGCCATGCACTGCGCTACTTTCAAAGTGGCGAGCGCTTCTCGGCCCAGCGGGCGTTGGCGATGGGCTTGGTGACTGAAGTGTGCGAGCGCGACCAATTAGATACCACTATCGCCCAACTGATCGAACCGCTGATTGTGGGCGCACCGCTGGCGCAAAAGGCCGCTAAAGACCTGATTGCCGCCATCGATGGCCACCCCATCAATGACGACATCAGTGAAGAGACCGCGCAGCGCATTGCTCGCCAGCGCGCCACCAGCGAAGCCAAAGATGGCATTGCCGCTTTTTTAGAAAAGCGCACGCCCGCTTGGTTGCTCTGATTTTCCCCACCGTATTGGCCTCAACCTTCAAGGAGTAATCGCCATGTACACGCAATCGTTCAGTGTGCCGGATGACACCGGCCAAAAAATCAAAGCCGTGGCGGCTATCGAGCCGCCTGAGTTGATGGCAAAGTTTGATGCTCGCATCGACGCCGATGGCCGCATTGAGCCACAAGACTGGATGCCAGAGGCTTACCGCAAGACCTTGGTGCGTCAAATCAGCCAGCACGCCCACAGCGAAATCGTCGGGATGCTGCCCGAAGGCAACTGGATCAGCCGCGCTCCTAGCTTGAAGCGCAAGGCTATCTTGATTGCCAAGGTGCAAGACGAAGGTGGCCACGGCCAATACCTGTACAGCGCCGCTGAAACCTTGGGCGTGAGCCGTGCCGACCTGCTCGATGCGCTGCATTCGGGCAAGGCCAAGTACAGCTCGATCTTTAACTACCCCACGCTCAACTGGGCCGACGTGGGCACGATTGGCTGGTTGGTCGATGGCGCAGCCATCATGAACCAAGTGCCACTGTGCCGCTGCTCTTATGGCCCTTACTCCCGCGCCATGATCCGTGTGTGCAAGGAAGAATCCTTCCACCAGCGCCAAGGCTACGAAGCCCTGCTGGTGATGATGCGCGGCACGGACGAGCAAAAAGCCATGGTGCAAGACTCCGTCAATCGCTGGTGGTGGAAGTGCTTGGCCATGTTTGGCCCCCCTGATGCCGACAGCCCCCACAGCGCGCAAGGGATGCGCTGGGGTATCAAGCGCGTGTCCAACGACGACCTGCGCCAAAAGTTTATCGACGCCACTGTGCCCCAGGCCAAGGTGTTGGGCATCACTCTGCCCGACCCCGACCTGAAGTGGAATGAAGAACGTGGTCACTACGACTACGGCCAAATCGATTGGGATGAGTTTTGGACCACGGTCAACGGCAACGGCCCGTGCAACAAAGAACGTCTCTCGACCCGCGTGAAAGCGCACAACGACGGCCAATGGGTGCGCGATGCCGCCCTGGCCCACGCCCGCAAACAGCAACAACGCGCAATGAAGGAAGCAGCATGAGCACCCCCGCACTGAAAGATTGGCCCCTGTGGGAAGTTTTTGTTCGTAGCAAGCAAGGCTTGGATCACAAGCATTGCGGTAGCCTGCACGCCTCGGACGCGCAGCACGCCCTGCAAATGGCCCGCGATATGTACACGCGCCGCCAAGAAGGCGTGAGCATCTGGGTGATTCCTTCGGCTCAAATCACTGCCAGCAACCCGGACGATAAAGAAGAACTGTTTGACCCAGCGGCTGACAAAATCTACCGCCACCCAACGTTCTACGAAATTCCGGAAGAAGTGGGGCACATGTAATCATGAGCGCAACCGCCAACTACCTGTTGCACTTGGCCGACAACGCCGTAGTGCTGGGCCAGCGCAACGCCGAATGGTGTGGCCACGGCCCCGTGATTGAGGAAGACATTGCGCTGGCTAACGTCAGCTTGGACTTGATTGGCCAAGCCCGCCTGCTGTACCAGCAAGCCGCTGTGATCTTGGGTGGCGATGCCACCGAAGACAAGCTGGCCTACTTCCGCGATGTGCCCGATTTTCGCAACTACACCTTGCTGGAGCTGCCGCACCGCAGCGCCTTGGTGGGCTACGCCAAGTCCGATATGGACTACGGCACCACCATCGTGCGCAACTTCCTCTACAGCGCCTTGATGGTGCTGGTTTGGGAAGCCTTGCAGCAGTCCAAAGATGAGCAACTGGCCGCGATTGCTGCCAAGTCGCTCAAAGAGGTGCGCTACCACCTGCGCCACTCGCGCGACTGGATGATCCGTTTGGGTGATGGCACCGACGAATCGCACGCCCGCGTGCAAGCCGCGCTGGATCACCTGATGCCTTACACCGAAGAGTTCTGGACAGACAGCAGCATCGAAAGCGCTGCCGTGGCCGCCGGTGTAGGTGTGAGTGTGCCCAGCCTGCGCACCCAGTGGGACGCTTTGGTGAACGATGCTTTGGCTGAAGCCACCTTGGTGCGCCCGAAGTTTGAAGGCTACATCACCGAAGGCAAACAAGGTCTGCATTCTGAGCATCTGGGCTTCTTGCTCTCCGAGATGCAAA
>JAIESZ010000193.1 GCA_019745615.1 Burkholderiaceae bacterium | reverse complement strand
GAAATCAGAAGCAGAGAATTTTTGCATGAACCAACCCTCTTCTCTCCGTGGCCGGGCACCTTGGTTGCTGCGCTTGCGTGGGATGTTCAATCTCAATGATCCCCGTTGGGGGCGTGGTGACAACAACTCGGCGGATGACAAGCAGGCCCCTGAGCCTAAACGCCCGCCGTCTGAGCCGCAACCTCCCGCACCCCCGCGTGGGCGTGATACGGGCAACCAAGCCGGGCAGCCACCTGATTTGGACGAGTTGTGGCGCGACCTCAATCGCAAGCTGGCCGGTTTATTTGGCGAGAAGCAAGGCGGTGGCGCGGGCAATGGCCACAGCAATGGCGGCAATACCCCACCCGATATGAAGGGGGCCGGTTTGGGTATCGGCGTGATTGCCACCATTGCCGTGTTGATCTGGCTGGGCACAGGGTTTTTTATTGTGCAAGAAGGCCAACAGGCCGTGATTACCCAGTTTGGCAAGTACCACAGTACCGTGGGAGCCGGTTTTAACTGGCGCTTGCCTTATCCCGTGCAACGCCATGAACTGGTGTTTGTGACCCAAATTCGGTCTACCGATGTCGGGCGCGATACCGTTATCAAGTCCACGGGCCTGCGTGAATCGGCCATGCTGACCGAAGACGAAAACATCGTCGAGATCAAATTTGCTGTGCAATACCGCTTGAATGATGCGCGGGCTTGGCTGTTTGAAAGCAAAAATCCGGCAGATGCCGTGATCCAAGCCGCCGAAACAGCGGTGCGCGAGGTGGTGAGCAAAATGCGCATGGACACGGCGCTGGCCGAAGAGCGCGACCAAATCGCTCCCCGCGTGCGTGCCCTGATGCAAACCATTTTGGATCGTTACAAGGTGGGTGTGGAGGTCGTGGGCATCAATTTGCAGCAAGGCGGCGTGCGTCCGCCGGAGCAGGTGCAATCGGCCTTTGATGATGTGCTCAAGGCGGGTCAAGAGCGCGAGCGCGCCAAGAACGAGGCCGAGGCGTATGCCAATGATGTGATTCCACGGGCGGTGGGGTCGGCCTCGCGCTTGAAAGAAGAAGCCGATGCCTACAAGGCCCGTATTGTGGCCCAAGCCCAAGGCGATGCGCAGCGTTTTAGCGCCGTGCTGGCAGAGTACCAAAAGGCACCACAAGTCACCCGCGATCGCATGTATCTAGAGTCGATGCAGCAAATTTACAGCAATGTGACCAAGGTGGTGGTCGATTCGCGCCAAGGGGGCAATATGCTGTATTTGCCGCTGGAGAAGATTTTGCAGGGGAATGTGGCTTCTGCTACTGACCTGCTGGGCGCACCCGCCGCCACCCCGCCTGCCTCGCCACCAGCGACGCATGTGCCGGTGGATTCGCGCACCCGCGACAACAGTCGCACGCGTGACCGTGAAGTCCGCTAGGAGAACGATGTGAATCGCGTTGGATTTTTTGCGTCTTTTATTTTTGCCTTGTTAGCTTTGGCTAACTCTATGCTGTTTGTCGTAGACCAGCGCCAGTTTGGTGTCGTCTATGCCTTGGGCCAGATCAAGGAAGTCATTACTGAGCCGGGCCTGAGCTTTAAGCTGCCGCCACCGTTTCAGAATGTGTCTTACATTGACAAGCGCCTGCTCACGCTCGACAGCACCGACACTGAACCCATGCTGACTGCAGAAAAGCAACGGGTGGTGATTGACTGGTATGTGCGCTGGCGCATCAGCGAGCCGACCGAATACATCCGCAACGTCGGGCTGGACGAAAACGCCGGTGCCACCCAGCTCAATCGGGTGGTGCGCAACGCCTTCCAAGAAGAAATCAACAAGCGCACAGTCAAGGAGTTGCTCTCGTCCAAGCGTGAGCAGTTGATGGCTGACGTGAAGCGCGAGGTGCTGGAGTCGGTGCGGGGTGGTGCCAAGCCTTGGGGCGTGGATGTGGTCGATGTGCGTATCACCCGCGTCGATTATGTTGAGTCCATCACCGAGTCGGTGTACCGCCGTATGGAGGCCGAGCGCAAGCGCGTCGCCAACGAGTTGCGCTCTACGGGTGCTGCCGAGGGCGAAAAAATTCGCGCTGATGCCGACCGCCAGCGCGAAATCACCATTGCCAATGCCTACCGTGACGCACAAAAGGTCAAGGGCGAGGGCGATGCTGAGGCTGCGCGCATTTATGCCGAGGCTTTTGGCCGCGACCCGCAGTTTGCGCAGTTTTACCGCAGCCTCGATGCCTACAAGGCCAGCTTTAGCAAAAAGAGCGATGTGCTGCTGCTTGACCCCAATTCATCAGAATTCTTTAAGGTGTTTCGTGGTGGTGGGGCCGGTGCATCACGTCACTGAGCTTTGAGCGCGTTCCCCAAACCCCCTGCCAATCCGTGTGATGGGCAGGGGTTTTTTGTTGGGGGTAAGTGCTTGATGGGCAAGCCCAGTCCGGCCAAGTAAACATCCATGGTTTGCTGGCCCGTCTGTTCTAAGTCAAACGCCTGTGGTTCTAATAGCCAGCGTTGCACTAGTCCTTCGATCAGGGCTTGCAAGCCGACGGCTGCCGTGTCTAAGGGAATCGCCAAAGGCTGCTGGGCTGCCTTGCTGGCAGAGGCCAAGGCCAGTTGGTTTTGCTCGACACATTGCCGGTGTGAGCGCAAGCGGCGCTCTTGTACGGCCACCAGCTCGTTGGTCAGTTCGATTTTTTGCGTGGCGATTTCTAGCACCCGCCGCGTAGTTGCATCAGTGGCTATTAGATGCAAGGCATTGAGCAGTGCGCTTCGCAGTTGGCCCAGCGCATGGCCATCGGTCATGGCACTGGCTTGGGCGTGAATTTCCTCTAGCGGCAGTGTGGCCCGCTCCATCATGGCATTGAACAAATCCGCCTTGTCTTTGAAATGCCAGTAAATAGCCCCACGGGTGGTGCCTGCTGCGGTGGCAATGTCGTTGAGCGAGGTGCGCGAGACCCCTCTGGTTTGGAACAGTTGTTCTGCGGCATCGAGCAAGCTGTTGCGGGTGGCTTGCGCCTCGGCTTTTGTGCGTCGTGCCATCAATTATCTCCATGTCAAGGGCAAAGGTTGTACTATACATACATTCGAGAATGTATGTATACTGCTTTCCTTCTTTGACTGTCCTGTGGCCTCAGGACAGTGCAGTGCGTGTGCTACCTTGCCAAGATGGTGGGTATTTTTTGCTTGCACTGCTTTTTCCCTCCAAAGGATTCCTGCCATGCCTGCTGTGCGCCCTTCCCAAACTGTTTTTTCTCCTGCGCCGTTCTGGCATCGCGGGTCTTTTCGTGCTGCCAGTGCTGCTGGGCTGGCCGTTGCTTTGTTGCTGGCGGGCTGCGGCAAGCCAGATGCTCCGGCGGCAGCGGCAGGTGGCCCAGCAGGCAAGATGCCACTGCCAGAGGTGGGCGTGGTGACGGCAGCCTTGGGCGATGTGGGGCTGGTAACGGAGTTGCCGGGGCGGCTAGAAGCCTCACGGGTGGCTCAGGTGCGGGCGCGCGCCGCAGGCATTGTGCAAAAACGCCTGTTTACCGAAGGTACTGAGGTGAAACAGGGCCAGCCGCTGTTTGCCATTGATGCCGCCCCCTACCAAGCCACTTTGCAAACGGCCCAAGCCCAATTGGCACGGGCACAAGCCAACTTGAGCCAAGCCGCAGCACTGGCCGAGCGCTACCAGCCACTGGTCGAAGCTGATGCCGTGAGTCGGCAAGAGTATGCCAATGCCGTGGCTGGGCACGAACAAGCGCGTGCTGATGTGGCAGCGGGCCAAGCAGCAGTGCAGACGGCGCAGATCAACCTGAGCTATGCCAGCGTGACTGCACCGATTTCGGGCCGTATTGGCCGGGCTTTGGTGACCGAAGGGGCTTTGGTGGGGCAGGGCGAGAGCACGCCGCTGGCGGTGATTCAGCAGATTCATCCGGTGTATGTCAACTTTACCCAATCTGCTGCCGAGGTGATGAAACTGCGCCGCGCTTTGGAGTCGGGGCAGCTTAAGCGCGCTGGGGGCAAGGATGCCGCCAGTATCCGTGTTGTGCTCGATGATGGCAGTGAATACCCTTTGGCGGGCAAGCTGTTGTTCTCCGATTTGACGGTGGATGCCACCACCGGCCAAATCACCTTGCGCGCCGAAGTGCCCAACCCCAAGGGGGAGTTGCTGCCCGGCCTGTATGTGCGTGTGCGCTTAGAGCAAGCCCAAGTGTCTGATGCCATCACGCTGCCGCAGCAGGCGGTGACGCGCACCCAGCAAGGCGACAAGGTGACGATTGTTACTGCCGAGGGCAAACTGGTGCCACGCAGCGTGAAGGTAGGGGCCGCGCGCAACAACCAATGGGTGGTGTTGGAGGGACTGAAGGGCGGTGAGCAAGTGATGGTCGATGGCTTCCAGAAGCTGCAAATGTTGCCGCCGGGCACCCCTGTCAAGGCGGTGCCGTGGCAGGCACTGGGCAGCCCGCCCGCAGCGCCGCAGCCACCAGCACCAGCTACCGATAAGGCTGCTGCCGCAGCAGCACCAGCGGCAGCGGCAGCGGCCAGTGCCGCCAAGCAGTAAGGAGCCTACGGTATGGCTAAATTTTTTATCGATCGGCCCATTTTTGCGTGGGTGATTGCCCTGTTTATCATGGTGCTGGGAGCGGTGTCTATTACCAAGCTGCCCATTGCCCAGTACCCGGCCGTGGCACCACCGACCATTGTGGTCACGGCGGCCTATCCCGGCGCTTCGGCCCAGACGCTGGAAGACAGCGTATTGGCGGTGATTGAGCGCGAGATGAACGGTGCGCCCGGTTTGGCCTATGTCGAAACCGTGAGCCAAGCCAATGGCTCAGGCACTATCACTTTGAGCTTTGAGCCGGGCACCAATGCCGAGTTGGCACAGGTGGAAGTGCAAAACCGCTTGTCACGCGCCACGCCGCGCCTGCCTGCGGTGGTCAACCAGCAAGGTGTGCGCGTGGACAAGGCGCGCTCCAATTTCTTGCTGTTTGCCATGCTCTCGTCCAATGACCCGAAAGTGGATGTTTCGGCCTTGAGCGATTACGCCTCGCGCAATGTGGTGCCAGAGTTGCAACGCCTGCCGGGTATTGGCCAAGTGCAGTTGTTTGGTTCTGAGCGTGCGATGCGTGTGTGGGTCGATCCGGCCAAGTTGCAGGGTTACAACCTGTCGGCAGCGGAGGTGGCAGCGGCTATCCAAGCGCAAAATGCCCAAGTGTCTGCGGGCAGTTTGGGTGAATTGCCCCACATGGTGGGCCAAACGATTTCGGCCACGGTGGTGGTGCCCGGCCAACTGAGCAGCGTGGAAGAGTTTGGCAGTATTGTGCTGCGCGCCAATGCCGATGGCTCTACGGTGCGCCTGAAGGATGTGGCGCGTATTGAGTTGGGTTCACAGTCTTACGCCACCAGCGCACGGCTCAATGGCAAGCCCGCCGCTGGTATGGGCTTGCAGTTGTCGCCGTCGGGCAATGCCTTGGCGGCGGCAGAGGCTGTCAAGGTGCGGCTGGCAGAGTTGGAAAAGTTTTTTCCGCCCGGCGTAGTGTGGTCTATTCCTTACGATAGCTCGAACTTCATCAAAATCTCCATCAAGCAGGTGGCGATGACGCTGCTCGAAGCCATTGTGCTGGTGTTTTTGGTGATGTACCTGTTCTTGCAGAACTTCCGCTACACCATCATTCCGACCATTGTGGTGCCGGTGGCTCTGCTGGGCACCTTTGGTGCATTGCTGGCTATGGGGTTCTCCATCAACGTGCTCACCATGTTTGGCATGGTGCTGGTGATCGGCATTGTGGTGGACGATGCCATTGTGGTGGTGGAGAACGTTGAGCGCATCATGGGCGAGGAGGGCTTGTCGCCGCTAGAGGCCACGCGCAAAGCGATGAGCCAAATCTCCGGGGCCATCATCGGCATTAC
>JAIESZ010000332.1 GCA_019745615.1 Burkholderiaceae bacterium | reverse complement strand
GGCAACCCGATGCGGGTGTGGATTCCGCTCGAAGAGCGCTATGCCGGTGCCCTGCTGGCGCGGGTGTTTGAAAACGCTCCCACCACCACAGAAGCCGCCACTGCCTGAGCCTGCACCATGACAACCCCCGACACCTCCGCCCCCCAGCAGCCCCGCAACCCACTGCACGGCATCACGCTAGAAGCGATGGTGGTTGCGCTCTCCGACTACTTCGGTTGGCAGGAGCTGGGCCAGCGCATCCCGGTGCGTTGCTTTCAGAGTGACCCCAGTGTGGCTTCCAGCCTCAAGTTTTTGCGCAAAACCCCTTGGGCGCGGGAGAAGGTGGAGGGCTTGTACCTGTTTATGCTGCGTGAGCAGCGGCGCAGCGCCCGTTAGCCAATAGGGCTGGGGCCAGCGCAGGCCGAAGCTGGCAAGCCAAAAATGCGGTCGAAGGCCCAGTTAAAGCTGAAGGTGTAAGCCAAGAAGAACAGCACCATCCAAAAATCCATCACCAGTGCCTGCCACAGGCTGACGTTAAACCACCAAGCAAACACTGGTATCAAAATCAGCGCCAGCCCACCCTCAAAACCAATGGCGTGGGCTGCGCGGCGGCGCAGGCTGCGCCCGCGTACCGTCTGGCGGGCCTCCCAGCGTTCAAACAAGGTGTTGAACAGCAGATTCCAGAGCACGGCAATGGCCGAGGCCAGCACTGCCACCACGCCCGAATGGCCCGCCGCCTGATTGGACAGCAACATCAGCCCAATGGTGGCCGCCACAATGGCGATCAACTCATACAGCGTGACATACACCACGCGGCGGCGCAGGCCGTACAGGCCAGGAATCAGGGCAGGCGGATACATGGTGGCAATGTACCAAGGCTGGCCTGCACCCTG
Organism: Burkholderiaceae bacterium; assembly: GCA_019745615.1. Classification (GTDB taxonomy): domain Bacteria; phylum Pseudomonadota; class Gammaproteobacteria; order Burkholderiales; family Burkholderiaceae_C; genus Simplicispira. Next base: position 4,959 of record JAIESZ010000332.1, on the reverse strand, counting down.
CAAATCTCAGGCTTTTTTCAGAAACTCTGATTTGAGTAACAAGCTGCCCAGATCGGTCTTGCAATCGACGTTGTGGCCATCGGCCCCATCAACCAACCGGATGCCCTTGATCTTGGTGCCTTTTTTCAGGGTAGCGCCCGCGCCCTTAACCTTTAAGTCTTTGACCAAAATGACGGCATCGCCATCGGCTAGCGGGTTGCCGTTGGCATCACGCACCACGCCATCGCTGGCAGATTCATCGGCATCGGTGTTGCCGGCTTGGGCGGGCCACTCAAAACCACAGTCGGGGCAAACATAGTTGTCGCCATCGGGATAGGTGTTTTCTAGGCCACATTGCGGGCAGGGGGGTAAGGTGTGGGGCATGTGTGCTGGTATTTTTGTACAGCCTGCCAGTGTGGCACATGCGCCAATAATAGGCAAAAAGGATGCTTTTGATGTCAGACCTCCCATCACCCATACGCCCGTCTTGGCGGCAAACCCTGCGCGTGTACTTAGAACCGGCCAGCCTGCGCATGCTCACCTTGGGCTTTTCTGCGGGGTTGCCGCTGTTGCTGGTGCTGGGCACCTTGTCGTTTTGGTTGCGTGAGGCGGGCATTGACCGCACCACCATCGGCTACTTGAGTTGGGTTGGGCTGGCCTATGCCTTTAAATGGGTGTGGTCGCCGCTGGTAGATCGGCTGCCGCTGCCGTTGCTCACGCGCAGGCTGGGGCGGCGGCGCAGTTGGTTGTTGCTGTCGCAATTGCTCATCATGGCCGGGCTGGTGGGTATGGCCTTTAACGATCCGCAGCAGGCATTAGAGCCGGTGGTGTGGTGCGCGCTGGCGGTGGCCTTTGGCTCGGCCACGCAAGATATTGCGCTGGACGCCTTTCGCATCGAGTCCGCCGATACCGCACACCAAGCAGCCTTGGCGGCCACTTACCAAACTGGCTACCGGCTGGCCATGATCTGGGCCGGGGCTGGGGTGCTGTGGCTGGCGGCACGCGCCCAAACGGCGGATGTCAGCGGCTACCAGCATGGTGCTTGGCAGGTGGCCTATTTGGTCATGGCTATGTCGATGTTGGTGGGCACCATCACGGTGCTGCTCTCGCGCGAGCCGGTGCAAAAGCCGCTGCCGCCCTCGCGCAATGCTGCCGAATGGCTGCGCGGTGCGCTGGTGGAGCCTTTTGCTGATTTTTTGCGCCGCTACCGCTGGCAGGCCGTGTTGATGCTGGCGCTGATTGGCATCTATCGCATCAGTGATGTGGTCATGGGCATCATGGCCAATCCGTTTTATGTTGATATGGGCTACACCAAAGACGAGGTGGCCGCCGTGACCAAGGTGTTTGGCGTGCTCATGACGCTGCTGGGCGCGTTTATTGGTGGTGTGCTGTCTTTGCGCTTGGGCGTGATGCGGGTGCTGATGTTGGGGGCCGTGCTGTCGGCGGCCAGCAATTTGTTGTTTGCTTGGCTGGGCACACGCGGCCACGATCTGACCGGGCTGATTTGGGTGGTCAGTGCCGACAACTTGTCTGGAGGCATTGCCTCGGCGGCTTTTATTGCCTACCTGTCGGGGTTGACCAATGTGCAGTATTCGGCCACCCAGTATGCGCTGTTTAGCTCCATGATGCTGCTGGCCCCCAAATGGCTGGCTGGGTTTTCTGGGCAGTTTGTTGATGCCTATGGCTACACCCACTTTTTTATCGCTACGGCCCTGCTGGGGGTGCCGGTGCTGCTGTTGGTGGCGCTGGTGGCCCGCCTGCCCCTGACGGCCCGGCCCTGACGCTGCCATTGCTCCAGTTTTACCCCGGCTTTACCCGTGCTTTAACGCTGGGCCATACGCCCAGCACACTATGTTTTTATTTCTTATTCGATTGCCACTGCCATGAACGCCCAACTGTTGATGATTGAAGATGATGCCCGTCTGGCCCAGATGGTGGCCGAATACCTAGGGCAGGCAGGGATGCAGGTGACGCACTGTGATGATGGCCGCAGTGGTTTGGCGCAGTTGTCTGGGGGCGGGCGGCTGCCCGATTTGGTCATTTTGGATCTGATGCTGCCGGATATGGACGGGCTCGATGTTTGCCGTGCTCTGCGCAGCTTGCCCACCCCAGCCGCACGGGTGCCGGTGCTCATGCTCACGGCCAAGGGCGACCCGATGGATCGCGTGATTGGCCTTGAGCTGGGGGCTGACGATTATTTGCCCAAACCCTTTGAGCCGCGCGAACTGCTAGCGCGTATCCGTGCCATCTTGCGCCGACGCACCGAGGGGCCAGCCCCCAGCGCCCAACCGCTGCGCTTTGGTAGCCTCGAAATTGACCGCGACGCCCGCACCGTGGCCGTGGCCGGGCAGCCTTGCGATTTAACTTCTTACCAGTTTGATCTGCTGGTCACGCTGGCCGAGCGCGCTGGGCGCGTGCTCACCCGCGAACAGATCATGGAAGCGGTGCGTGGCCGCGAGTTGGAGGCCTTTGACCGCTCAATTGATGTCCACATGGGCCGCATCCGCGCCGCCATTGAGCAAGATGCGAAAAACCCGCGCCGCATCCTCACGGTGCGCGGCGTAGGCTATGTGTTTGCCAAGCAGCAGGATTAAGGCGCGCTGCGATGGCTATTCCTTCTGCACCGCTGCTGCATTTGTTTTCTGAACGCCTGTATCTGCGTATCTGGCTGGCGGTAGTCAGTGTGGTGGCCGTGCTCACTTTGTTGGTGGGCTGGGCTTGGCGGGTAGCGGCAGAGCACCATTTGCAAACCACGGCACCGGCCCGGCGTGAGCTGTTGCTGCGCGATGCCCAAGGCGTGTTGGTGGGGCGTGGTGTGTCTGAGCGCTTACCGGGGCAGGCTCCCATTTACCAGTTGCAACTGGACAACGGACAGTCCTATCGTATGGAGATTGCTCCGCCTGCTGGGCGCTCCAACCGCCCGCCCCCGGCACCGGAAAAAACGGCAGCCTTCTGGCTGCGTCCGCCGTTGGGTTTTGTCTGGATGCTGGGGGTAGTGGGGCTGGCGGTGGCGCTGGGGGCCTTTCCGGTGGTGCGCCGCTTGCTCAAGCGGCTGGAGGTGTTGCAGCGCAGTGTGCAGCACTTTGGTGAGGGCAATTTGAGCATCCGGGTGCCGGTGCAGGGCCATGATGAGGTGGCCGATTTGTCGCGCCAGTTCAATGCGGCAGCCAGCCGGATCGAGTCTTTGGTGCAATCGCACAAATCGCTGCTGGCCAACGCCTCGCACGAGTTGCGCTCACCGCTGACACGCATCCGCATGGGCCTAGAGCTGATGGGCACCGGGCAACCGGCTCCCACGTTTCGCGCTGAGATTTTGCACAACATTGCCGAGCTCGATCAGTTAGTCGATGAAATCTTGTTGGCCAGCCGCTTGGATGCCCTAGAGGCCGATATTGGCACGGTGGAGTCGGTGGACTTGGTGGGGTTGGCCGCCGAAGAATGCGCCCGTGTGGGCGCTGATTTGGATGCGGGCACCGACACCTTGGAAGTGGCTGGGGTGGCCAAACTGCTGCGCCGGGCACTGCGCAACCTGCTAGAAAATGCGCGCCGCTACAGCCAAGGTGATATCACGGTGGTGCTGCACCGCAGCGGCTCTATGGCCGAGGTGCATGTCTGTGACCAAGGCCCCGGCGTGCCCGAAGCGCTGCGCGAGCGCATTTTTGAGCCTTTCTTTCGGCTGCCTGGGGCCAGTGAGCGCTTTGGGGGCGTGGGGTTGGGGCTGGCGCTGGTGCGCTCGATTGCCGCCCGCCACCAAGGCAGCGTGCATTGCCAAGGCAGTGCTACGGGCACGGGGGCGGTGTTTGTGCTGCACCTGCCGCTGCAAGCGCCCAGCCATTCTTGCCCTTTTTAGGCGGGGGCAGATACAGGGGGTGGTAATGCACCAGCCACCTCTACCCGGTTGCGGCCAGCATGTTTGGCCGCATACATGGCCTGATCGGCCCGATCAATCAGCGCCTGTGCATCTTGCGCACCTACTGGTATTTGCCCAGATATCCCGACGCTGATGGTGACGGTAATTTTTTTCCCCTCCCAAGGCACCACCATCTGCTCCACACTGTGGCGCAGGTGCTGCGCTAGGGTGCGGGCCCCCGATACGGGGGTATCGGGCAGCAGCACCAAAAACTCCTCGCCACCATAGCGGCCCAGCGTATCTTGCGCCCGCAGCCCCGCTTGCAAGCGCTGCGCTACCGCCCTGAGCACGGCATCGCCAGCCAGATGGCCGTAGGTATCGTTCACGTTCTTGAACTTGTCGATATCGGCCATCAGCAGCGCCACCGGCCAATCCCCACGGGCGGCTTGGGCTAGCACATGCTGGAAGGTATCTAAAAAGGCGCTGCGGTTGGGTATCCCGGTCAGGGCATCGAGCAGCGCACTGCGGCGAAACTCGGCATCGGCGCGCTCTTTGGTCATCAGCACATAGCCCAGCGTTAGAAACACCAGCCCCGACAGGCCCAGCAAATGGGTGGCTACCTGTGCCATGTGGGGGGCCCACAGGTGCTCCATCTGCCCCCAGTCCAGCCACTGCACCACAATGCGCACCGCATACACCAGCCCCATCAGCACTGCCCCCAGCAGCAGCAACCAGCGCCCGCGCTCTAGCGGCCCGCTGTGGCAACGCAGCACGCTGGCAGCCACGGCACACCACTGCCACAGCAGCACCATCTCCACGGTGATGACACGCCAATCCCCCTGATGCAAAAATACCAGAGAAAACAGGGCCACCAGCAGTATCGGCCCTGCTGTAAGCCACAGCGGACAAGCGTGCGCATGAAAACGACTCAGTGCCATCAGCACCGAGGCATAAGAGGCGGCCAGCAGCACATTGCCCAACCAGACCAGCCAAGGATTGTGTAGCCGTACCGACAGGGCAAACAAAATAAAGCCCGCTGACAGCAACAGCAAGCCCTGCCCCCAAAAATTCAGGCCATCGCGGTGGGGTATGCGCCAGCCTGAAGCCAGCACGGCAGCACCCATCGACAA
>JAIESZ010000316.1 GCA_019745615.1 Burkholderiaceae bacterium | reverse complement strand
TCTCCTAAATTTGATGTATTACATACCAATACAGATATGATACGATAAAAGGCGATTCTATGCAATCGGTACGGTTCAGGGGGCTTGGTGGGGGGGCGTGCTACACCGTAGGCACAGCAGCGCAGGAACAGACTGTTACCGCCTTGGATCGGGGGTCGCCCCCTATACTGCCTGCCATGCTGGTCGCAAGAGGCCAGCAACGAAAAAGCCCGCATGATGCGGGCTTCTTTGGAAGAAATGATGGGTTCGGCTCCATCAGGACTTCTGATTCATCAACCTAAAGAGACTAGGTGACGACATATGCCAATGATAGCAAGTCGGTGCCAGAGAGGCACGCATGTTTGCACTGTATGAACCCACGCAAGAGCACCAGCAGGAGCTTTTTGTGGATGCACACCGGCGCTGGCCGAAGCGCCCTTACTGCTCGGACGACCTAGAAAGCGGTCTGCGTATCCGTTCCTTGATGCAGGCGCTGAAAAAGCCCTACATCCAAGCCAATCCCCCTTACCTGCGCGTCTGGTCTATCTACGACGTTGATCGGCCCTACTGTGACTACGAAAAAGGCGAGTTCCATCGCAGCGCAGTGCTTGCTTGGGAGGATGCGAACTTGCCGCCTCCCAGTTGGGCCTCGGTCAATAGAGAAAACGGCCATGCCCACCTGGTCTATGGCCTCAGTGCTCCGGTGCTGATTGATGGCATGGGAGCGCGTGACGCACCCATACGCCTGTTGTGCTCTATCGAGGCCATGTTTCGCGCACTCTTGCAGGCCGATCAAGGCTTCTCCGGTCTGATTACCAAGAACCCCACGCATCCGCTTTGGAAGACCCTGCGTGGGCCACAGTTGTTCTATGACCTGCATGAGCTGGCCGAATCCTTGCCGGGGTTGGAGAAGTTTCGCCCCAAGGCGCGGCGGGTGGAGGAAGTGGGCTTAGGCCGTAATGTGACCCTGTTCGATCACCTGCGCCACTGGGCCTACCGCAATATTCGTAACTACAAGGGCGGTGGCTTGAGTGGGTGGAATGCGTGGCTATCGCTGTGCAACACCAAGGCGTTGGTTAGAAATGGAGATTTCCCGCGCCCAATGGATGGCAAAGAGGTGTGGCATGTTGCGAGGTCGGTTGCCAAATGGACATACAAGCACTTCGACATCGAGGCCAGCGATGCGCGCTTCAGCAAGACACAGGCGTATCGGGGCAGCTTAGGGGGTAAGGCTTCTGGCGTGATGCGCCGTGCTTCCAGTGAGGGCCAGCGTGCTGATGCTCGCATCATGGCGGCGGCTGGCATGACACAGCTTGCCATCGCTCAGGAGCTGGGCGTGACAGATCGCACAGTAAGAAACTGGCTTCACGGGGCCGATTGACAAAACCGGAAATGAAGCCGTAATCAGATAACAGCGCCGTAGGCGGCCCGGAGGGCTTCGTTTGACTGTCGAAGAAAGAAAATTAAAAAGGATGTTCATGGGGCAAGCGAAGCGCGTCAGGCCGTAGGCTCCATTCGAGTGTGGTCAACGTGCGAACCCGTAGGGCTGTCCACGCCCTTGTGGTGTGGGCAGGCAGGTTGTCCACACGGGGAACAACCACCGGCCATACAGTACCTTGCAGGGAGGGGGGCCGGGGGGAGGGGCTATCAGCAGCAAACCACACTGCACCGTACCACCTCACGGCGCGTGACGTTGTGCTTGGATAACATATGGAAACTATTTCTATATAATTCCAGCATGACGACCAAACAGCGTTTTCGCAACAACAAGTACCGGCTGGAGGTGCGCGAACGCGACCACGGCCCAGCGCATTGCCATCTGGTCGGTGGCGAGGTGGACGTCATCATTTACTTCGATACCTTGGCTACTGATGGCGCATGGCCGCGCGGCCTGCGTGCTGAAGTCATGCAATGGGTTGAGGTCAACTTGGCTGATCTATGGAGAGAGTGGCACATATGGCACAGATGAAACGCGCCCGTCTAGCGGGCATTGAGGTTTTGGCCGAGTTCAAGATGCGTTTGGAATTTGTTGATGGCGAGGTCTACATACTGGACTTCAAACCATTGTTTGATGAGTCGCCCGGCCTCGCACGGTTGTACGATTCCAAGGTCTTCGCCACTGCCACACTGATTGACGGCGAGGGCTGGACAGTGGAGTGGCCTGCCCTCGACATTCAAATTGGTGCTGACACGCTATGGCTGGACGCGCAAGCACAGAATGCCGTTGATGAGAACACACGCATCTTTGCCCAATGGCGCGCTCGTTATGGTTTGAGTCTGTCTCAAGCTGCCCAAGCACTGGGAATGACATCACGCACCATTAGCGCCTATGGCACTGGTGCGCGGCCTGTGCCACGTTACATCGCGCTGGCCTGTAAGGGCTGGGAGGTGGAGCACCGCCGGGTGGCTTGACTGGCGGTGGTCGGCCAGTTCAGGCGGTGCATAAGCAGCCTGTGATCTTGCGCCTAGACCCACGCTGGTGGGCCAGTGGGAAGGGCTGGCAGACGCAGGTAGCGCAGGCGCTGTCCGCGTCTGCACCCATCTAAACCCTACGTTGGTTTTTTGGGCTGGAAAAGAAAAGCGCATTCTTCCTGCAAGATGGCGGCCACGGTGTCCATCCCGGCAGCATTGACGGCCTCAACGGCCAGCATACCGATACGGATGGAGGGTTCCATCCGGGACAAGAGCGTTTCAAAGATGTCCGCTTGGGTGAAGCCTCCTGCTGTGGCAGCACCCAAGATGCGCTGTGTGGCTCGTAGGGTGGCGGCTTTTTCGTCGGCGGGTATGCCCTCTGCATAGGCGGTGGCTGCGGCCAGTATCAAGCCTCCTGCCGGGGTCAAAGCGCGGCCCATTGGCGTATCGGCGGTCAGGGTTTGTTGTGTTGGTTTTTTCATGGGAATGTCCTTGGATGGGGCATCGTACCCAGTCTTTGGCCTCCCTGCGCCGATCCTCTTGGCTCTGTTTTTCCCTGTTTTTTGGGATAGTTCTCGATAACGTTCCCTTATCGGGGGTAAAAAGTGATGGGAAAAAATAACGGTTTTTCCTACGCTGGCGAATGCGTTTTCAGCCAGTCTTTCAGTGCGGCATCCATGCGTGCTTGCCAACCTGCACCAGTGGCCTTGAATGCCGCCAGTACGTCAGGGCTGTAGCGCACCGTCACTGCGCGCTTGGTTTCTGGCTTGGTACTACCCACTGGCCGACCACGCGCCGCACGCCGCATCGCGGCCATGCCTGTCTTGGCAGGCACTTCCTTGCCAGCAACGCACCACACCGCCTGCCCCAAGTCAGCATCCGCCAAATCCGGGGCATCATCCGGATCAACCCAAGTCGCCGAAGCGTTTTTGTTCTCGCTCATTCGCTTTCCTCATGCTGATGATGCGACGGGCCTCGCCGCGCGGAGTCCATGCCAACACCACCATGCGGCCATCAAGAAAGCCTACGGTGTTAAACCGTGGCTCGCCATAGTCTTGACGCGCATCGGCCAAGGTGACGCAGGGGGACAGGAACACTTCACCGGCGCGGGCAAAGTCCAAGCCCCGCTCGGCCAAGGTCTTGTCGCGCTTTTCAGCGTCGAACTCAATTTCCATGAATTAAATGTAACTCTATTCAATTCGATTGTCGAACAGTCTTGCGGGCCAGCGCCCTCGCCACAAAGCATTAGCTTTGGTCGGGTGGCATTTAGCACTCAACGCATAGCCGCGCCCCCGGCTTTAAACGGGGCACTGTGTGGGTTCACCTAGGAGGGATTTATGGGCATTGCGATAGCAGAATTTAGTGCCGCCTTTGTAGCGGACAAAAAAGGGGGCTTTGGCACCCGGCAGCGGGCCGGGGCTACTTGGCGCGCCCTGAACAAATTTGTCGAGGCCAAGCGCTGGAAGGACATCAACCCCACCACTCTCACCACGAAGCAGATTCGGGCTTTTGTCGAGCATCGGCTGGAGCAAGGGGTATCGGCCCGCTCCATTCAAAACGAGGTCAGCCATATCCGCCGCGCTTGTGTTGGGGTGGGCCGGGACATCGGGGACTTGAAGGATGTGAAAAACAATTGGTCGGGGACTCGGCTGGCGGTGCCTGTGGGGTCGCGCATCGGTGGCAAGCGCGCCATAGACCCCGAACGGCTGGCATTGGCTTTGGCACAGGTGCCCCCGGATGTGGCGGTGGCACTGCGTCTGTCGGAAGCCTTGGGGCTGCGCCGTCAGGAAGCAGTGATGGCGGGGCAGGAGCTGAGGGAGTGGGGCCGTTTATTGGAGCAGGCCCAGCAGGCCGGGCATGGTGTCTTCCTGCCCGTGCGCTGTGGCACCAAGGGCGGACGGCCTCGGCATCTACTGGTGCCCTTAGAACGCTTGGCCGCAGTGCAGGCAGTGGTGCAGCAGGCCCAAGGGCAGGCAGCGCAGCAGCAAGGCCGTGTGATTGCAGCCGAAGACCTTAAAAAGGCGCTCAAGCGCGTCTCCAATGCCTGTACGCGCGCGGGATTGGTGAGGGAGGACAGTAACCACGGCATCCGGCGCTTGTTTGCCCATAAGCAAGTGGTGTATTACCTGCAATCGGGCTTATCGCGGGAGGAAGCACTGGCGCGGCTGTCCAACGATCTGGGCCACGGCGATGGCCGGGGGCGCTGGGTGGAAAACAACTACCTGCGTGGAGGGGAAGTCTGATGGCCCACATACATGGCCCCACCGTGGATGAACGGGGGCAATATTGCGCTGTAGAGCTGATGGGGCATGACCTGGTGCGGCTAGTGCGGGTGGGCACCCTGAAAGAGTCTGACCCCGATGTGTGGCGTGTCAGGCTGCCCAAGGCGCTGGCTCGCCGGGCCGGTGCCAAGCGTTTGAAGGGCGAAACCCTAGACGCCTGCATTGCCCGCTTGCTGGAGCAGGCACTGTAGGCAGTCGCTTTCGAGGCCCATTAACCGACGTCTAACGACTCCTGCACAGGCCCGCTGTTTTTAGCGGTGACATTCTTACTTTTCCCGCGTGCTGCTGGTGGACTGGTGTGCTGCATGGCCTCCAGTTGCCCGCGCAATCGCGCTGCTTCTTCGCGGGCTTCGTGGTGCTGTTGCATGGCTTGGTGGGCGTCCTGTTCACTCTGAGCGATACGGGCTTCTGCGCGGCTGGCCCGTTCGCTGACCGCCTCTAGTCGGGCTTGGAGCACGGCGGTTTGCTGCTCGGCGCTGATGGTGGCCTTTTGTGCTGCTTCCAACAGGGCGCGTAGGCGTTCAATCTCGGCGGTTTGTGCGGCTTCAGTCTTTTGTTGCTGCTCTGCGCGTACCAAGGCGGTGGCCAGCTCGATGCGCGCGGTTTCAGCGGCCTGCTGTTCGCTGCTGATTTGCTGCTGGGCGGTGTCCAGTGCCAAAGCCTGCTGCGCTACCTTTCCCGTCAAGGTGTCGCGTTCGGTGGTTAGGGCGGCCACCTGCACGATCAGGGCTTCCCGTTCGGCTTCCAAGGCTTCCCCTGCGCTGGCCAACTCGGTGGTTTCCTGCTGTGCCTGCACCAGACGCTGCTCGATCTCCCCACGGGCCGCAGCGGCGGCACGCTCAATCTCGGCGGCGATAGCTCCAGCCAGTGCGGGCGATAGGGCTGCTGCCGTGGCAGAGGCCATTGGGCGGGCCTCGCGCCATACACACAGGTGGCGGTGGATGGTGTTGGGGCTGCCGGTGTGGCCCAAGCGCTCACGGATGGCGCGGATTGTCGGTGGCTGTCCCTCGCTGACGAGGGCATCAGCGGCTGTTGTGACCTGTTCCAGAGTGATTCCCAAGCGTGCCATTACCGTTTCTCCTAAATTTGATGTATTACATACCAATACAGATATGATACGATAAAAGGCGATTCTATGCAATCGGTACGGTTC
>JAIESZ010000286.1 GCA_019745615.1 Burkholderiaceae bacterium | reverse complement strand
GCTGGGCATGAAATGGAACCCCTTTGGGGCGCAGGCTGAATCAAGTGTGGCGATGGTAGCGCAGCACTAAAGCAGGGCTGATGCGCTAACAAAAATTTCCGACCGAGCAAATGCACCAAATATTTCTGACTTTCGTCATGCGTATTGCTTTGTTGTAGATAAGGGATGGGCTTTTTACGATGCCGTCATCACGCAAAAAGCCTATGACCAAACTTACCCTTGATAAATCGTCGTCTCAGATCAGTGCAGCAGCGCCTCTGAGTGTGGCCGAACTCCAACGCCGGGCTACCACCCTGTGGCCGGCTTTGCGCCAAGGTGTGCAGGTGCGGGAACGTGAGCGCATCCTGCCCTATGAACTCATCCGGCGCATTGGCGATGAGCGGCTGCTCACTTGGCGCATTCCACAGCAATCGGGTGGCAGTGGGGCCTCGGTGCGCGACGTGATTGAGTTTGTGATCGACGTGGCTTCGGTGGACTCCAATATCGCCCAAGCGTTGCGTCCAAGTTTTCTGTTTCTTGAAGGGCTGCTCGCTAGCGACGATGAAGCCGCCCGGCAACGCTGGTTGCCGCATTACTTGCAAGGGGAGCTGTTTGGCAACGCAGGCTGGGAAGTGGGCGCAGCCAATGGTGCCATCAGCGCCCGCTTAGAGCGCGAAGGCAATCATTACCGCGCCAACGGCAGCAAATACTACAGCACGGGCGCTTTGTATTCGGATTGGGTCAGCGCGGTGGCGCTCAATGCCGAAGGTGAAGAAATACGCTTCATGTTGCCGCACGACCGAGAAGGTTTGGAGCTGATCGACGACTTTGACGCCATGGGCCAACGCCTAACAGCCAGTGGCACGACCAACCTGAACAACGTGCTGGTCTATGAAGAAGACATCGTGCCGCAAAATCTCTATGCCGCAGGAAAAAACCAGCGCAGCATCGTCACGCCCTATGCCCAGTTGTTTTTGGGGGCGGTCGAGGCGGGCATCGCTCGCAACGCGCTCCATGATGCCGTGGCCTTTGCCCAGCACCATGCCCGCCCCATCAAGCACAGCAGCGCCAGCCGCTCGGTAGATGACCCGTATGTGGAGTTGTCGGTGGGTGAGATTTCTGCCCGCGCTTTTGCCGCCGAGGCCGTGGTGCTGCGCGCTGCTGACAGCATTGATGCTGCATGGGCCTCTGGATTAGACGAAGCCTCCATTACCCAAGCTGCGATTGATGTGGCCCAAGCCCAGTACATCGCCGCTGAAGCGGCCCTCAAGGCCGCAGAACTGCTGTTTGACGTGGGTGGTGCCTCCACCACCGCACGCACACACAACTTGGATCGCCACTGGCGCAATGCCCGCACGGTGGCTAATCACAACCCACGCCATTGGAAGGCCGCCGTAGTGGGTGCTTACCAGCTCAAAGGCACACAGCCACCGCATTCTGGGCTGTTCTGAGTCTTGCCCGTCCCTGAGAAAACCCCATGACCACCTCTGACGTCACCCTGCGCGATGCCAGCGACGCCGCCATCGCTGCTTATGCCGATGAACTGGCCGCCGAGATTGCCAAAACCGCAGCCCAATACGATGCGTCGGGCGAATTTCCGCATGAACATTTTGACCTGCTGCGCCAACGCGGTGCGCTCAAATTGACCTTGCCCCAAGCGCTGGGGGGCGAGGGCCTCTCGCTCTACCAATTGTTGCTATTCCAAGAGCGTTTGGCCAAAGGCAGCGGCTCCACTGCGCTGGCGCTGGGCTGGCACCTGATGGTGTTTGGCTACCTGAGTTTCGACTTGAAATGGCAGCAGCCCATTTTTGAGCGGCTGTGCCGGGAGGTGGTGCAAGACGGCGTGCTCATCAATGTGCTCATCACCGACCGTGAGGCAGGCAACCTGCTGCGCGGTGCTAAACCCAGCACCACGGCGCGCAAAACCGAGGCAGGCTATGTCATCCGGGGCCGCAAAGCCTTTTGCTCCTCCGCCCCAGCTTTGGCACAAATGATCGTTTATGCCTTCATTGAAGAAGAAGGGCGCATGGCCGAATTCTTGGTGCCCAAATCTGAGCGCGTACGCATCATCGAGAATTGGAACACCATCGGAATGCGCAGCACCGGCAGCCACGATATTAAATTCGATGATGTGCTAGTGCCCCACGATGCGCTACTCAGTTATATCGACCCCGGCCAATCGAGCAGCTTTACCACCGCCAGCCGGGCCTTTGGCCTGCAAATTTCTGCCGTTTACTTAGGCATTGCCGTGGCCGCACGCGACTTTGCGCTGCAATTTGCCGACGGCTACCAATCGCGCAGCCTAGGCAGCTCCATCTTGGATGCGCCACAAGTGCAGCAAAAACTGGGCGAGATCGAACTGCTGATTGGCAGCTCCAAAACCCTGTTGTATGGCTTGGCCGAGCGTTGGGAGCGCCATGCTGCTATCCAGCACCGGCTCCACCACGAAGTGGCGATTGCCAAGTACACCGTGACCAACAACGCCATCCGCATTGTGGAGCTGGCGATGGGCATTGTGGGCGGACACGCGCTGTCCAAAGACTTGCCACTGGAGCGCTATTTCCGTGACGTGCAGTGCGCTTTGTACAACCCGCCACAAGACGACATGGTACTGGCCAACTTGGCCCAAGACGCCACCGCCCGCCAGCGCGCTCGCACTGCCACCGCCACAGCACACAAGGTGGTGGCCTTTCCCAGCGTGGCCCCCATCCCGCAAGCACTGGCCGCTTGAGCCAAAAACGCTCCCTTGATTGCACCAAGCCATGACCGCCCAAAAACACATCATCCTGAACGCGTTCAATGAGAACTGCGTCGGCCACATCAACCACGGCCTGTGGACGCACCCCCGCGACCGCACCACCCAATACCACACCATCGAGTTCTGGACAGACATGGCCCGCACCCTAGAGCGCGGCCTGTTTGATGGCATTTTTATTGCTGACATTCTGGGTGTTTACGACATCTACCAAGGCAACATCGACCTGACGCTGAAAGAAGCGGTGCAACTGCCGATCAACGACCCGATGCTGCTGGTGTCGGCCATGGCAGCCAGCACCCAGCATCTCAGTTTTGGCGTCACCGTCAACCCGTTGACCGAACACCCTTACCTGCTGGCCCGGCGCTTCTCCACCCTCGACCACCTGACCCGTGGGCGCTTTGGCTGGAACATCGTTACCGGCTACCTCGACAGCGCAGCGCGTGCCATTGGTCAAGACAACCAGTTGCTCCACGACGAACGCTACGAGCGCGCCGATGAATACCTGGAGGTGCTGTACAAGCTGCTCGAAGGCAGTTGGGAAGACGACGCCGTGCAGCGCAACAAAGCAGCGCGGGTCTTTGCCGATCCGGCCAAAGTGCATTCCATCCAGCACCACGGGCGCTATTACAACGTCGAGGGCTACCACCTGTGCGAGCCATCACCACAGCGCACGCCAGTGCTGTTTCAAGCTGGCACTTCAGGCCGAGGGCAAGTGTTTGCGGCGCGCCACGCCGAAGCAGTGTTTATCGGCGGCAATGACAAAGCCACGGTACGCAACACCGTGCAAGAACTGCGGGCGCAGGCCGTGCAAGCAGGCCGCCACGCGGACGATATCAAGGTCGTGCTGGGCATCACGGTAGTGCCCGCTGCCACCACGCAAGAAGCCCGCGACAAGCACGATGAATATGTGCGCTATGCCAGCCCAGAAGCCGGTCTGGCGCATTTCTCCTCCAGCACCGGCATTGACCTGTCCCAGTACGACCTAGACGAACCGATTCTGTTCCACCAAACCAACGCTATTCAATCCTCACTGCGGGCGCTGGAGCAGTTGGGTGGCACGCGGCGCAAGCTGCTGGAGCATTTCCAACTGGGTGGGCGCTATCCGGCCATCGTCGGGGACGCGCAGCAAGTCACGGACGAGTTGCAATCGTGGGTAGAAGAAACCGGCATTGACGGCTTTAACCTGACGCGCACCGTAGTACCTGAGAGCTTTGAAGATTTTGTCGATGTCGTGGTGCCTGAGCTGCAAAACCGGGGCCTGCACAAAACGTCTTACACCGAAGGTAGCCTGCGTCACAAGTTATTTGGCCAAGGCGACCGCCTGCCAGCACGCCATGCAGGCGCGCAATTTCGCAAGTTGGCTTGACGCCGCCGCCACGCCCCTTATCCCGTCTAAGAAAGACACACCATGAAACTGAGCCGTTTTCTATTGACTGTTGCCTCATCCCTGTTATTGGTCTGCACAGCCCAGGCCCAGGCCATCAAAATCGGGGTTACTCCTGGCTCAGTGGCTGACTCGGTTCAGGTGGCAGCCGCAGAGGCTCGAAAACAAGGGCTGGATGTCAAGGTGATTGAGTTCACTGACTGGACTACCCCCAACTCCGCACTGGACGCTGGCGACATTGATCTGAACTACTTTCAGCACCAAGCTTTTTTGGACAATGCCATCAAGGAGCGGGGCTATAAGCTCGACAGTATCGGCACCGGCGTACTCAGCAACATCGGGCTGTTTTCTTACAAAGTCAAACGCTTTGAAGACCTCAAGGAGGGTGCCCGTGTAGGCATTGCCAACGATCCAGTGAATCAAGGACGTGGCCTGTTGCTGCTCGAAAAAGCGGGCCTGATCAAACTCAGTGATGGCAAGGGCTGGCGCAGCACCATCAACGACATTGTGGCCAACCCGAAGAAGCTCAAGTTTGTCGAAGTGGAGGGGCCACAACTCGTACGCACGATTGATGACGTCGATCTCTCGCTGGGCTACCCCTCGCACTTCGTGAGTGCAGGCAAGCCGCAGGTGGCCAGCTCTGCCTTGCTCTATTCGGGCGTGTCGGATGAGTACTTTGCCATCCGCTTTGTAGCGCGCCAAGACAAGGTGGGCGATGCACGACTCAAGCAGTTCGTGAAGATTTACCAAGAATCTCCAGCGGTGCGCGAACAGTTGCACAAGTCTAACGCCAATGATGCCAAGCTCTACACCTTGGCTTGGATCAAAAAATAAAAGCGGGCCTCAAGCCGCCTTGCCCTATTTCTCTTCCATAGCTGAAAGCCCCCTATGACACTGACCCGTTTTCTACTGACTGCCGTCTCATCCTTGTTGCTGGTTTGCACCGCCCAAGCACAAACCCTCAAAATTGGGGCTTCGGCGGGCGTCCATGCCGACACGCTGGCCGCAGCCGTGGCCGATGCTAAAAGAGCGGGGCTAGACGTCAAGATTGTCGAATTTACCGACTGGACAACGCCCAACGAGGCCGTAGCCAGCGGCGATCTGGATTTGAACTACTTCCAGCACCAAGCCTTTTTGGACAACGCCATCCAGCAGCGCGGCTACAAGTTTGCAGTGGCAGGCATTGGCGTTTTGCCCAATATCGGTTTGTTCTCGTACAAGATCAAGCGCTTTGACGATTTGAAAGAGGGCGCGAAAGTGGCCGTAGCCAGCGACCCCGTCAACCAAGGGCGTGGTCTGCAATTGCTGGAAAAAGCCGGTTTAATCAAACTGCGTGACGGTGCGGGTGCTAAGGCCAATGTCAATGACATCGTCAGCAACCCTAAAAAGCTCAAGTTTGCCGAAGTCGAGGGGCCGCAGCTGGTGCGCGCCATTGACGATGTGGACTTGGCCCAAGGCATTCCGGCGCATTTTGTGAGCGCAGGCAAACCACAGTTTGCCAGTGCGGGCCTGATTTATTCAGGCGCATCTGACAGCTATTACGCCATCCGCTTTGTCTCCCGCCAAGACAATGCCAACGACCCACGCATTAAAAAATTCGTCAAGATATTCCACGAATCGCAGGCGGTGCGCGAGCAAGTCCACAAGCTGTTTGCTGGTGATGCCAAGCTCTATACCTTGGCTTGGTTGAA
>JAIESZ010000217.1 GCA_019745615.1 Burkholderiaceae bacterium | reverse complement strand
ATCGGGTACATCAACGCTGATTTGATCTTGCCCTTGATGGCCTCGGTTTTTTCCATGTACATCGCTAGCCGGTCAAGCAAGGCTTCCAAAATACCGGCAGACTCACCGGCCTCGACCAGATTGCAATACAGGCTGTCAAAGTAGAGCGGATATTTGCGAAAGGCGGCATTGAGCGAGGTGCCGGTTTCAACATCGGCACGGATGTCATTGAGCAGCTTGCCCACGCTGGGGTTGGTGTTGCCCCGCCCCACAATGTCAAAGGCTTGCAACAGCGGCACACCGGCCTTCATCATGGTGGCCATTTGGCGCGTGAACAAGGCGATATCTTTGGGCTTGATCTTCTTGCCCGAGCTCATGCGCCGCTTTTTGATCTTGCTGGGCAAGACCCCTTGGCGGCGCAACATGGCTTGCACCTGGTTTTCGCCGGAGGCACGGGTCTCACCGCGCACGATTTTGCCGTTGCGGTCTTTACCCTCCCACTCAAAAATAAAGTCTTTGACTCCCTGTGATGCAGCAGTTGCCATGGCGCTCCCTTGCTTGTGCAATGTTTATAAGTTGGTAACGGCCAGCACTTCTTCTAGCGAGGTCAGCCCCACCTTGACTTTGTGCAAACCCGATGCACGCAAGGAACGCACCCCCTCTGCCTTGGCCTGTGCCGCGATGTCCATCGCACTGCCGTCGCGCAGGATGATGCGCTGAATTTCTTCAGAAATAGGCATCACTTGGTAGATACCAACCCGCCCTTTGTAACCGTTGTTGCAAGCCGAACAGCCTACCGCCTTATAGGGTGCCCAAGAACCATCGATTTCCTCGTCACTAAAGCCTGCTTCTAGCAGCGCTTCATGGGGAATGTCGGCAGGCGCTTTGCATTGTGGGCACAAACGCCGCGCCAAACGCTGGGCAGTAATCAAGATAACGCTGGAAGCGATGTTAAAAGGCGCGATACCCATATTGCGCATCCGGGTGAGCGTGGTGGGCGCATCGTTGGTGTGCAGGGTCGAGAGCACCAAGTGACCGGTTTGGGCCGCCTTGATAGAGATGTCTGCCGTTTCCAAATCGCGAATTTCCCCCACCATGATGATGTCTGGGTCTTGACGCAAGAAAGATTTGAGCGCAGCAGCAAAAGTCAGGCCCGCCTTTTCATTCACATTGACCTGATTGACACCGGGCAAGTTGATTTCGGACGGGTCTTCGGCGGTGGCAATGTTCACGCCTGGCTGGTTAAGCAGGTTCAAGCAGGTGTAGAGCGACACGGTTTTACCGGAGCCCGTAGGCCCAGTCACCAAAATCATGCCGTAGGGGCGGCCAATGGCCTGCATGAGCCGGGCCTTTTCTTCCGGGTCGTAGCCCAAGGCGTCAATGCCCATCTTGGCACTGCTGGGGTCCAAAATACGGATCACGATTTTTTCGCCAAACAGCGTGGGCAAGGTGCTGACCCGAAAGTCAATCACCCGGTCTGGCCCCACTTTGAGCTTCATGCGGCCATCTTGCGGGATGCGCTTTTCTGAAATATCCAGACGCGAGATCACCTTGATGCGCGAGGCCAGTTTGTCTTTGATAGCAATGGGCGGCGTGGCAATCTCGCGCAGTTCACCGTCAATGCGAAAGCGCACACGGTAGTAATGTTCGTAAGGCTCAAAGTGCAAGTCTGAGGCCCGCATATTGAAGGCGTCAATCAGCATTTTGTGCAAGAACTTGACAATGGGAGCGTCTTCAACTTCAGCCGCAGCGTTGTCTTGGCTTTCTGTGGCCTCTTCCACCGGCACGTCGTCAAACGTGAAATCACCGCTGTTGCTCAAGGCATCGAGCGTTTCAGCGGCACTTTTGCTGCCCGCATCGACCAATGCACTGAGTTTGTCGTACTCGGCAATGATCCAATCGACGCCCATCTGGGTGGTGAACTTGATTTTCTCAGCTGCTTCTTGGTCGGTAGGATCGGCGGAAGCAATGATGAGCCGGTTGTTGCGCTTGGCCAGCACCACCACACGGTAGGCGCTGCAAATTTTGGCGTCTAGTAGGTCTTTGGGCAGGCGCTGGGGATCGACGGCACTGAGGTCGAGCAGGGGCGCGCCAAACACTGAAGATACCGCATGGGCCAAATCCGCCGCAGAAATAGCCCCAGAGCCAGTCAACTCAGCAATAAAGCTGGTGCGGCCAGACTGCGATTTACGATAGATGTCCTCAGCAACCTTTTGCGTCAGCTTGCCCGCAGAAATGAGCGCTCGTCCCAAACCTGGGAGTGCAACTGTTGCTGGGTCTTTGAGGGGGGTATCAACAGCAGCCATGAGACCATAGGATGGTAAGAATTGAGTGGTTCATGGTATCACCGGCGACAGGCGGTGATCGGTCAATCAAGGGGGTGGGGGTGGGGCTTTTGGATGCGGTAGAACGTAACTTGAGTAGGCCAGAAGTAGGCTCGTTGTTTAACCCAAGTATTGAACTGCATTCGGGACATCTGGCGGCACGAGGAGAAAACTCGATAGATACCTAGCAAAAATGAACCGACTGTAAGAAGGAGAAGCTATCACGCCTTTTTCATGTAGCTTTTTGCTAACGCTATTCAAGTCCATCAACAAACCTACGGTAAGTTCAGGCACCGCTAGCAGTACATCAGCCACTGTGACATGACGCAGAGCCAACTGGATCAGGACAGAGCGCAGGCCATGTAATTCGGCCAGCAACGTTGAGGCCGAACGACATGGAGCCAATACCGGCCATGACAAGATCGCTGGTGCTGGTGCAATAGCTTGCTGCTTGACTGGAGCCACCTTTACGGGAGCAGAGTTGGGCTTTTTTTTCTTCTGATAACGAATCTGGTTTGGTACTGGCTTCGGGAGCAATTCAAATTCCGGCGCGCAGCGTGCAAACCATGTGGTGGTCTTGGTGTTTGTGCCCAAGATGCCACACTGTCGCAGCCTGGCAACCACTTGGCTCAAGTGTTGCGGCTCGCCACCACGCAATGCCGGAAAAGCCTGTAGCACCTGCTGCACCATGTCCACTTGCAAAGGCGCTGGCACTGGAGTTGGTACCGGAGCCGAAGCTGACACGGGTGCTGGCACCGGGGTTAAGGCTGGTGCCACAGGAGGCACGGGGTCTGGCATCGGTTTGGGTGGAGCTACCGGATTGACTACCTCCAATAACACAACATCATCATAAAAACTTTCTGGGTTGGCAAAGATAGTGTTGCTCAGGCTGAAGCAAAACACCCGACAACCCTGCTCGCGTAACCAAATAGCCAGCGGTGCAAAATCTGCATCCCCGGAGCAGATCGCTACAGCATCAATCTCACGCTGACACACGGCCTCCACCACGTCAATGGTTAAAGCGATGTCGGTCGTCACCTTATTAGTGACTAAGTTGTTCACTGGACGCACGCCATGCCGCCACAGCACTGCCTCTATGGTTTTGAGGCTCTCTGGACGACCATAGGCACGGCGGTAAGAAATCCGCTCGGCCCGTGATTGCAAGTCGGCAAAAACATGATCCAGCGCCGTCGCGTTGTTCAAATTGTCTGCATCAATGAACACGGCCATATTTTTGGCCGTGAAACCAGACATCTCACCCATTGGTGTTATGGCACCAGCCGCCACGGCAGGGCCTCGCCCCCGCGCAGCGGCTTGAGTTGGGCCTCGCCAAAGGCAAAGCTCTCAGGTGGTGTCCAGCTTTCACGTTGCAGAGTGATGCTGCCTTGGTTACGCGGCAAGCCATAGAAGGCTGGGCCATGCAAGCTGGCAAAGCCCTCTAGTTTGTCCAAGGCACCAGCGTTGTCAAAGGCCTCGGCATACAACTCCATCGCGGCATGGGCGGTATAACAACCGGCGCAGCCACTGGCGTGCTCTTTCAGGTGCGCCGGGTGCGGAGCGCTGTCGGTGCCCAAAAAGAACTGAGGCGCGCCGCTGGTGGCCGCTTGCACCAGTGCCACACGGTGGGTTTCGCGCTTGAGCACTGGCAGGCAGTAGTAATGCGGGCGAATACCACCCGTAAAAATGGCATTGCGGTTGTAGAGCAGGTGGTGCGCCGTGATCGTGGCGGCGGTATGAGGGCCAGCTTCAGAGACATACTGCGCGGCTTCCTTGGTAGTGATGTGTTCCATCACAATTTTGAGTTCTGGAAAATCGCGACGCAACGGAATCAGTTGCGTGTCGATAAACACCGCTTCGCGGTCAAACAGGTCAATATCGGCGCTGGTCACTTCACCATGCACCAGCAGCGGCATACCAGCGCGCTGCATGGCTGCCAGCGTGGGGTAAATTTTGCGTAAATCCGTGACGCCAGCATCGCTGTTGGTAGTGGCACCGGCTGGGTAAAGTTTGCAGGCCACCACACCAGCTTCTTGGGCGCGACCAATTTCTTCGGGCGGTAGCTTGTCTGTGAGGTACAGCGTCATGAGCGGCTCAAATGCCATGCCAGCGGGCACAGCAGCCAAAATGCGCTCTTTGTAAGCCAACGCCTGCGCTGCCGTGGTCACTGGCGGCTTGAGGTTGGGCATGATGACGGCCCTGCCAAACTGGGCAGCGGTATGCGGTACAACGGTGTGCAAAGCAGCACCATCGCGCACATGCAGGTGCCAGTCGTCGGGGCGGGTCAGGGTGATGCGGGTGGGGGCAGAGGTAGGCGTGGTCATGGCGCTATTTTCCCATTGCCCGGCCCCCTTTTATTTAGCGGTAAGTGTAGGTAGCGCTGTAAGGCAGGGTAAAGAAGGGCGTGGTCAGTGTCATGCTGATATTGCCCACGGTGCCATTGAAGCTGCACGAGTTCATTGCCCAAGAGCCGGTGATGCCACTGGTGGATCGGATAATGTTCTCGCGCAGTTGCGGATCGTTGCAAAACTCGTCTTGGGTGGCGGGCTTGGGCACGTTTTCAAGCACGATGGGGGGTGCAGCAAACCCTTGGGCTGTGACCTGCACTTCTAGCCGATATTGGCCTTGTAGATTGGTGTCGAGCACGACAGCGCCATAGCTCTCTAATGAGAACGCTGGGTTGGCTAGGCTCACACGCGGGTAGGTCACCCCGGCCACCGTTACTTGGGGCAGGCGCAGCACATTGCCGCTAGACAAAAATTCAATCTGGCTACCCACTGCGCTGTCATTGACTTGCAGCTGACCGGGGTCGCTTAAACGCAAAATCACATCTCTAAATTGGGTGTTGCCATCAATTTTGACCAGTGGCAACGTCAATCGCCCTGTGGCCAAATCAAAGCTGGCTGTTTCTACGGCCCCGGCCCAACTGACGGCAGCGGCTCCCAGCAAGCCAATACAACGGCGGATGATTGTGGAACAACGCATGGCGTCCCCTTTCTAAAAAAATAGGAAAAACCGCCGTGGCCGCCATGCCGGCAGGCCACGTTGGCACAGCTCAATGTTGCAGGATTTTGTTCAAGAACTCTTTGGTACGGGGCTGGCGTGCCTCAGGGTGATTAAAGAAGTCGTCTTTGGAGCAGTCTTCCAAAATTTTGCCACCCACATCCATAAAAATCACGCGGCTGGCTACTTTGCGCGCAAAACCCATTTCGTGGGTCACGCACATCATGGTCATGCCTTCGTTGGCTAGGCCCACCATCACGTCGAGCACCTCGCCCACCATTTCAGGGTCGAGCGCGGAGGTGGGTTCGTCAAACAGCATCACAATGGGGTCCATGCTCAGGGCGCGGGCAATCGCTACACGCTGCTGCTGACCACCGGAGAGCTGGCCCGGAAACTTGTCTTTGTGCGCCATCAAGCCTACGCGGTCTAGCATTTTGAGGCCACGCTGCTTGGCCTCATCAGCCGTACGCCCCAGCACCTTGATTTG
>JAIESZ010000213.1 GCA_019745615.1 Burkholderiaceae bacterium | reverse complement strand
GATTTGTTCAATCTGTTTGTCTTTTTTGAGATCATGCTGGCCGCTTCTTATGGCCTGCTGCTGCATGGCTCTGGGCGAGCGCGGGTGCAAGCAGGGCTGCATTACATCGCTATCAATCTGGCCGCTTCGGCGCTGTTTTTGATTGGCGTGTCTATGCTCTATGGCCTGACTGGCACCCTGAACATGGCCGATTTGGCCCGCAGTATGCCCGCCATCCATAGCAATGACCGGGGGCTGCTGCACGCGGCGGCGGCGGTGCTAGCCACGGCTTTTCTGATTAAGGCGGCGGCTTGGCCGCTCAATTTTTGGCTGGTACCGGCCTACAGTGCCGCAACGGCCCCCGTGGGTGCCCTGTTTGCTCTGATGACCAAGGTCGGCATCTACGCCTTGCTGCGCTTGTGGACGCTGCTGTTTGGCACCGAGTCGGGGGCGTCGGCGTGGTTTGGTAGTCTGTGGCTGCTCAGTGGTGGTTTACTGACGATGGCTTTTGCGGCGATAGGCATGCTCGGCTCGCAGCGCCTAGGCCATTTGGCGGGTTATGCGGCGGTGTTGTCGTCGGGCACCTTGCTGGCAGCGATGGGTTTCGGTCACAACCTGCTCACTGGCAGCCTGCTGTATTACCTGCTCGGCTCCACCTTGGCGGTTAGTGCGCTCTTTTTGCTCAGTGACCTGATCGACCGTTGGCGCTCCGACGGCAGTGGCACCATGCCCTACGAACCGCTGGCCGATGAAGCGCCGTTTTTGGACGCCGAACTCGTGCCTGCCCCCGCAGGCATGAACCTCGATGATGAGGAAGAAGTGCTGGTGGGCCGCGTCATTCCGGCGGCAGCAGCCTTTATGGGCATAGCTTTTTTGGGCTGCACCCTGATGGTGGCAGGCTTGCCGCCACTGGCCAGTTTTGTCGGCAAGTTTGCCATGCTCACGGCAGTGCTCAACCCCTTGGGCATGGGGGCCTCGGCGGGGTACCAACCCGGTTGGCCGGGCTGGAGTTTTTTGGCGCTGCTGATAGCC
Source organism: Burkholderiaceae bacterium (assembly GCA_019745615.1). Taxonomy (GTDB): domain Bacteria; phylum Pseudomonadota; class Gammaproteobacteria; order Burkholderiales; family Burkholderiaceae_C; genus Simplicispira. The sequence continues at coordinate 4,762 of JAIESZ010000213.1, read as the reverse complement.
TCTGGGCTGCTGGCGTTGATAGCCCTGACCCGCGTGGGCATCCGGCATTTTTGGGCGGCCCACGACCGGGCCGCACCGCAATTGCGTTTGGTAGAGGGGCTGCCGATTGCCGGGCTGCTGCTGGCCTGTGTGCTGCTGACCGTGGCGGCTGAACCCGTGCTGCGCTATACCCAAGCCACCGCCGATGCCCTGCACTCGCCCGGAACCTACATACGCGCGGTGATGTCCACCATGCCGATACCTTCCCCCCACACGGAGGCTGCGCCATGATGAAACGTTTGCTGCCCACGCCGCTGCTCTCTTTGGCTTTGCTGTTGCTGTGGTTGTTGCTCAACCGCAGTGTGAGTGCAGGCCACTGGCTCATGGCCGTGCTGCTGGCGCTGCTGATCCCTTTGCTGACCCAAGGGCTGCGCCCGTTGTCGGTGCGGGTGCGGCGGCCCGGCACTATCGTGCGTTTGCTGCTGGCGGTGTTGCTCGATTCCATCCACTCCAACATCGCCCTGATGCGTTTTTTGTTGCTGCCCAGCCGCAGACGCTATCCGGCAGGCTTTGTCCATGTGCCGCTGGAAGTGCGTGACCCCCATGCGCTGGCCGTGCTGGCCATGATTGTCTGCATCACCCCCGGCACCGCTTGGGCCGAGTTGGCACTTGACCGCAGTGTCTTGCTGCTGCATGTGTTGGAGCTGGATGATGCCGAGGCCATCATCGCCCATATCAAGCAACAGTATGAACGCCGCCTGATGGAGATTTTTGAACCATGACCGCCACCGCGCCTCTTTTGTCGTGGGCCATTCCTTTGGCCCTGCTGATCTTGGTGCTGGCAATGGCTTGCGCCTTGGTGCGCGTGCTGATCGGCCCCACAGCCCAAGACCGGGTGCTGGGCTTAGACTGCATGTACCTCAACGCTATGCTGACCATGCTGGTATTGGGCTTGTATTACAACAGTCCGCATTATTTTGACGCGGCGCTGCTGGTGGCTTTGCTGGGTTTTGTCAGTTCTACAGCCATGGCCAAGTTTTTGCTGCGCGGCGAGGTGATCGAATGAGCAGCATAGCCTTGCCACTGTGGGCAGAAATCGCCATTGCAGCCCTGTTGTTGTGTGGTGCCACGATTGCGCTGCTTGGCTCTATCGGCTTGCTGCGTTTGTCCAGTTTCTTTGAGCGTGTCCATGCACCCGCCATGATTTCTACCCTGGGCTGCTGGTGTATCGTGGGTGCCGCTGTGTTGTATTTTTCCTTGCGCTCAGAGCCACCGGCGCTGCATATCCTACTGATTGCCCTCTTTATGGCCATTACCGTGCCTATTACCACCATTTTTTTAATGCGGGCGGGGCTGTTTCGCGCCCGTCAGGCCCGGCACAAGGGGGTACCACCTTCCCTGAGCCGTATTCTCCCAGCCCCCAGCCAAGACGCACCCAAGTGACCGCCATGCCAGTGCAAGTGTTGAGCATCTGTGTTGGGGCCAGTGTGGGCGCGTTGGCGCGTTGGCGTTTGGGGGTCTGGCTCAGTACCGGTGCCATCTTGCCGTGGGGTACGCTGGCCGCCAATCTGATCGGGGGCTATTTGATTGGTGTCTTGGTCGGCCTGTTTCAGGCCCTGCCGCAGCTCGATCCAGTGTGGCGGCTGGCCCTTGTGACGGGGTTTTTAGGGGCGCTGACTACTTTTTCTAGTTTTTCTGTCGAAGTAGTAGGGCTATTGCAACAACAGCGTTATCTGATGGCGTTAGGCTGGAGCGCGCTGCACTTGCTGGGTTCCTTGCTCATGACCATTGCCGGATTGCAAACCATATCTCTGTTCTTCGCCCAGCGCAGTTGATCCGGCGTAAGCAAAAACCTCTGTTTTTTTTCGGGACACCATGGACGCCAACACCAAACTGAACCAACGCCGCCTCGCCGATGCGTGGGCCGAACTGCACACCGATGCCCACCAAGGCAACCCCCTGCACGCCGATGCCCACCGCATGGCCTTTGCCGACCCTGAGTTTATGTTCCGGCGCGAAACCCGTGGCATCCGTTTTCAGCTTGAAATGCTCAAGCCCGACTTGGGGCAGGCCGAACAGGGCATTGACAACACGGTGGTGGTGTATGGCAGCGCCCGCTTTGTCTCGCCCAAGCAGGCAGCCAAACAACTGGCCCAAGCCAAAGAGAAAGGCCATGCCCATCAGATGGCAGACGCAGCACGGGCAGTGCGCAATGCCAAGTACTACGCCCAAGCGCGCAACTTTGCCCGGCTGGTGGCAGAGCACAGCAAGCGCCAAAAACCGGAAAACCGCTTGTACATCTGCACTGGTGGTGGCCCCGGCATTATGGAAGCAGCTAACCGAGGTGCCCACGATGTCGATGCGCCCAATGTTGGCCTGAGCATTGCCCTACCCCACGAGCAAGGCGGCAACCGCTTTATTTCGCCATCCTTGAGCTTTAAGTTTCACTATTTTGCCTTGCGCAAAATGCACTTCATGATCCGGGCCAAGGCTCTGGTGGCTTTTCCGGGTGGCTTTGGCACGCTAGACGAGCTGTTTGAAGTGCTGACCTTGGTGCAAACCAAAAAAGCCAAGCCCGTGCCGATCATTCTGTTTGGCTGCGACTACTGGAAGCGGCTCATCAATTGGGACGTTTTGGTGGAAGAGGGCACCATCTCGGCCCACGATCTCAAGCTGTTCCACATGACTGATGATCCTGCTGAGGCTTGGGCCATCATTCGGGATTTTTATAAGCTGGAACGTTAAAGCCCCATGCCCACGAGATCCGGGGAGCAAGAAAACGAGCTTCGCACGCCGGAAATTGCATAGATGGGCTGTGTGAAATACACTCTTTAGTGCGGCACTAATTTGGTAACGCACTAAGGAGAGCATCATGCAAGCTACTGTGTCGCCCCCCACCGTCAAGGTCATCGGGGCCAATGGGCAAATTTCGCTTGGCAAGCAATTTGCGGGTCGCCAAGTATTGGTCGAGGAGCAAGAAACGGGCGTTTGGCTGATTCGTACCGCAACCGTTATTCCAGATAACGAACGCTGGCTGCATGAACCAGTAGCGGCGGCTGATTTGGCGCGGGCCACGGCATGGTCAACGCAACATCCCGCCTCGGACGCGCAAACCGACGCACTTCTGGCTGCTGTGGCCCAGAGCGAGTAAACGAATGGGATCGAACGACACCCTCGTTCGGCTTGACTTAAACAATCCGGTGTTTCAAGAACACCTGTTTGCTCTGCAAAAGCCGGAACGTCACGCAGCTATGGATACCCTGAGAAAAATACGGCAGTTGAGCTGGGGCCAGCTTTACCGCGACAGCGGTTTGAAGTGGGAAAAAATAGTCAGCGTCAAGCCACCACAGGGTGTGGATGCCATCTACTCGCTGCGAATTACCCAATCCCGACGCTGCACCGCCTATCGCGACGGAGATTTCATGCGGCTGTTGACGGTGGCTCCAGACCACGACAGTACCTACGGGCGTAAGTAGAAATCCACATGGGTTTCCACCCGCTACCCCATATGAAGGCCGGAGACCTACAGGCCTTCTCTGATCGCTGTTTGTGGCGTTTGAAGAAAAAGGCAGGGATGTTGTGATAAGTAGCCTGCGGATAAGGTGTACCTGCAACGGGTGCCACCAAGGACACGCCACACCAACTTGTTGGCGACTGTGCCATCCGATGTAGGCGACTCAAAATCTAAAGGGAGAAGATGCCTGCACTCGTTCCTGAGCTTGTCGATATGGCAAGCACGCCCACTGTGTCCACCGCCGATCTACTGCGTCGCGCCCTTGTTGTGGCTCGCCGCCTTGCAGTTCCTGAGTTAGCGGACTGGATCAATTCTGAACTTACAGGGTACGGATCAGGTGATGTGCCAGATTACAGGCAGGTGCGCGGACAACTGATAGCCAAGAGCCGACATCATGGGGAAATACCATTCTTTATTTATCCTGAAATAGCTGAACGAGTCACAGCATTTTCAATGCGCCAGTCAATCCCCGAACTGATTCAGCTTTTGGATAGCAAACGTGGCATTGTCAGTCACTTGCACCCAGATATGGAGCAAATTTTGATGGAGATCATGCAGAAGGGTTCAGGCGTGTCAATGAGACCCGTCCTGATGTTCTCTGTCGTACAGGTTAAGGGGGTCATCGAAATCGTCCGAAGCCACGTTCTTAATTGGGCACTTGACCTTGAGGTACGGGGAATTACCGGGGAAGGGATGTCCTTCAATCAGCAGGAGAAACAAGCCGTGCAGCAACAGCACTACCACTTTGGCGACGTATCAGGATCACAGATTCAGATCAGTTCTAACGGATCCACCCAGACACAGGCCAACACCAAGGGCACCGACCTTGAAACCCTAAAAGGCTTGATACAGGCGCTAGGGGCCGCGCTTGAGGCTGCCCAAGGCGACGCAGCCGACGAACTGCGGGCAGAACTGGCGACGCTGAAAGCGCAGGCGGATTCCCCGAAACCCAAATGGGAGATCATCAAGGCTACGGCACGCAGCATCAAAACAGTGGCGGAAGGGGCTACGGGCAACATTCTGGCAGGATTGGCGCAGCCACACTTGGCAACTTTGCTAGCGTTAGCAGCTGGGTGAAATTTCCCCCGTCCGTACGATCAAGTGCAAGCCCTACCGAGTCAGATTTTGGCGGCATAGCAAGCTAGCTACCAAGCAAAAAAAGCCTAAGTAGATCAACTACTTAGGCTTTGTATTTGGCGGAGAGGGCGGGATTCGAACCCGCGGTGGGGATTAGCCCACACACGCTTTCCAGGCGTGCGACTTAAACCG
>JAIESZ010000023.1 GCA_019745615.1 Burkholderiaceae bacterium | reverse complement strand
GGCAGGGTAGCGCCATCGCCGCCATACTCCACCGGCACGCGCACCGCGCCAAAGCGGGCTTCTTTGAGCCACTGGATGGCATCACGGCCTAGTTTGCGCTCACGTTCACGCTCTAGCGCCGTATCGGCAATGCGTTGGAAGATGGGGCGATATTTCTCAGCAATGGCTTCGTATTGCGGGCCGAGAATCGAAATGTCCGAAGTAGCTACGCTCATGGTGTGTCCGTATCAAATCAGGGTTACAAAGAAGAACAAAGACCTCAGTCGTTAATGCTGGTGCGTACCTTCACGCCCTTGTCTTTGGCATAGGCCTGCGAAGACTTTTCAATGATCGGGCGCAGCAGCTTCCAATCCGGGGCAATCCAATCGGACACCACATTCCACTTCTTGCCATCCCATTGCTGGAAAGCCACACGGCCATCGCCTTCGTGGTTGTCCCAAGTCACGTTGATGGAGTGGAACAAGCCCTTGGCACCCAGTGCGGCGGCACGGGCTTCGTCAATCTTCAGGTTCTCTAAGCCCCAGCGGATTTCATCGCCGGTCAGGGTGCGCTTGCCAAACTTGGCTTGGGCGATGCGGATAGCCTCCACATTCAAGATGCCGTTGAGCACACCGAGGTTGTGGTAGACGCTGCCAATGCGTTTTTTGTCCTGCAAATTGCCCTTGTTGGCGTCATACAGGGTTTTGGTGATGTCTTGCAGCACCGGGAACTGGCTGCCGGGGGCCACCGAAGTGATGGCGACATAACCCTTAGCGGCATCGCCCGCCGGGATCACGTCTTCTTCAGAATTCGACCAGATATTGCCGATGATGCGGTCAGCCGGGAAACCCGTTTTTTGCGCGGTTTTCAGCGCTACCGGGTTCATCACGCCCCAGCCCCGCAGCACGACAAAATCGGGCTTGGCGCGGCGGATGGTCAGCCATTGCGATTGTTGTTCGTTGCCGGGGTGAGGTACCTCAATTTGCTGTACGGTAAAGCCGTATTGCTTGGCCAGCAGCTCATAAATTGGAATGGTTTCTTTGCCATAGGGCGAGCCGTGGTACAGCACCACGATCTTTTTACCCTTGAGCTTGTCATTGCCACCGGCCTTGGTGCCGATGTAATTGACGATGCCCGAAGTCTCGCTGTAGGGGTTCACCAGCAGCGGGAAAATGTACTTGAACACGCGGCCATCGGTGGTATCGGTGCGGCCGTGGTTGATGGTCAGCAAGGGCACCTTGTCAGCCGTCACACGATCGAGCAGCGCGTAGGCAATTCCCACCGACAGCGGGTTCCAAGTGGCAATGCCGGGCTTGTTCTTCAAGCGCTCGTACACCTCGACGCCGCGCTCAACTTCATATTGGGTCTCGCCCTCTTCCCACGTCAGCTTGACGCCACCCACGCCGCCGTCGCGGGTGTTGACGAGGTTCAGATAGTCGATAAAACCACCAAAAAAGCCGGTGCCACCAGCGGCATAAGGGCCAACACGGTAACTTTGCAGCGGAAAGAACTGTTCCTGCGCCTGTTGGGCGTAGGCACTGCCTTGCATCCCGGTGAGAGCAATGGCGCTGGCCAGCAGCAGCGTTTTAAATTTGTGGGACAAAGACATAGCGAAAAGACTCCTCTGAGGGTGTAGGTAGGTGATGGATAAACAGGGGTGCCAGCAAAGAAACTCAGGCACCGGAAGCAGACGCAGAAGCCGTGGCCACCGCAGCAGTACGGGGTCGGAAGAAGGAGCGCAGGCGTTGCAGTAGGCGTGGCCACAGAGCGGCCAGCCCTTGCGGCTCCACAATCAAAAAGGCCACAATCAACACGCCCAGCACAATGCGTTGGCTCAGGTCAAGCACGCCCGAGTCAAACCAGTCGCCCAGCAATAAGGTGCCCAAGCGTGACAGCAGCAGCGGAAACACCACGATCAGCGCTGCCCCAAGGAAAGCCCCCCGGATGGTCGCCAAGCCGCCGATGATGATGATGAACAAAATCTGGAACGAGCGATCCAGATTGAAGCCCGCAGGCTCCACCGTGCGCAGATAAACAAAGCCCCACAGCACCCCGGCCACGCCAATCACAAAGGACGAAATCGCAAAGGCCAGCAGCTTGGTACGCAACACCGGCACACCAGTGACGCGGGCAGCCAATTCGTTATCGCGAATGGCAATAAAGTGGTGGCCGGTGGGGGTATGCACCAAACGCCAGATCAGCAACGTCAGCACCGTGACCACCGTCAAGGCAAACAGATAGCGGCCTGTGGGGGTGTCAAAAGTGTGGCCCGCCACGCGGATGGCCGGAGCATCAATGACGCCCGAAGGGTTGTGGTTGCTAAACCAGCCAAACTTGGTCAGTGCCCATTGCACAAAAAATTGTGCGGCCAGCGTCGATACGGCCAGATAAAACCCCCGCAAGCGCAAACTGGGCAGGCCAAACACCACGCCAATGGCGGTAGCCGCCAACCCCGCCAGCACCATGCTCCCCAGCAGCGGCAAGCCCTCCACACGCAGATGGAAGTTGTAGGCGGCAAAAGCACCCACCGCCATAAAAGCCGCAGACCCCAGTGAGAGCTGGCCCGCATAGCCAGTCAGCAGATTCAAGCCCACAGCCGCCAGCGACAGCGCTAGAAAGGGCAACAAAATGGCGTCCAACCAGTAATCGGTAGCAATCAGCGGCACGAGGCCATAAGCCAGCAACAGCACCACGGCAGGGGTCAACCAGAATGGTTTAGTAGAAACAGACATGGCTCAAGCCCTTTCCACCAAACGTTGCCCAAACAAACCACCGGGCTTGACCAGTAAGAAACCCAATGCCGCCACATAAGCGACCCAGCTCTCAATGCCACCGCCGACCAAATCGCCCAGATAAACCTCGGCCAATTTCTCCAGCGCGCCAATGATGAGACCGCCGACAATCGCGCCGAGAATCGAATCAAAACCGCCCAACACCAGCACCGGCAGCGCTTTCAGCACCACCATCGACAGCGAAAACTGCACCCCCAAACGCGCCCCCCACAGCAACCCCGCCACCAAGGCGATGATCCCGGCAGTAGCCCACACCGTGGCCCAAATGCGCGGCAGCCGCAAGCCCACCGATAAGGCAGCAAAAGTATCGTCAGCAGCCGCCCGAAAACTCAAGCCAATATGGGTGTAGCGGAAGAACGCCGACAGCAGCGCCACCATCACGGCAGCAATGCCCGCAGCAAACAAATCAAAACTAGAAATCAAGACGCCGCCAAACTCCAGCGGTGCATCCGAGATGCCCAAGTCCAACTCATGCACTTGCGTACCCCAAACCAACTGGGCCACACCTTCAATCACATATGACAGCCCCAGCGTCGCCATAAACAAGGTGATGGGCGGCTGGTTGACCAGTGGGCGCAACACCACCCGTTCAATCAACAACCCCAGCAGCACCATCAACGCAAAGGTGATAGCCAGCGCCAGCGCAAAAGGCACGCCACGCTCGACCAAGCTCACAAAAGTCAACGCCGCCAACAGCAGTTGCGCGCCTTGGGCAAAATTAAGTACCCCAGAGGTTTTGTAGATCAGCACAAAGCCAATCGCCACCAGCGAATACATCACGCCCGAAAGCAACCCACCCACCAGCACTTCGGCAAAGAAGGCGAAATCAAAGCCACCCATTACGCAGCCTCCTCATGGGCCACACCGAGGTAGGCATCAATCACCACCGGGTCATCACGCACCTCTGCCGGAGTGCCATCGGCAATCTTGCGGCCATAGTCCAGCACCGCTACCCGGTCAGATAGGCCGAGCACAATGCCAATGTCGTGCTCAATCAGCACAATCGTGGCACCCCACTGGTCACGGGCGGCGCGCACCAGTTGCACCATGTGGGCTTTTTCCGTCATCGTCATACCCGCCAGCGGCTCATCGAGCAGCAACAGACGGGGACGTGCAATCAGCGCCCGGCCCAATTCGACCCGCTTTTGCAGGCCATAGGGCAACGTACCGGCCAAGCGGTCTTGTACGTCGCGCAACCCCAAAAACTCAATCACTTCAGCGGCCCGCGCACGGGCATCGAGCAACTCACGTTGCGCCCGCCCGCGCCCCAAGAGCTGCTCGACAAAAGTGGAGCGGGTGTGTTCTACCCGTCCCAGAGCAATGTTGTCACGCACTGTCAGACCCCGGAACAGCGCCAGATTCTGGAAAGTACGCGCCACGCCCAAGCGGGCCAGTTGGGCCGTGGGCACCTTCTGGAATGCTTGCCCATTCAGCCACACCGTGCCCCGATCCGGCTGGTACAACCCACTGATCACATTGACCAGCGAGCTTTTACCCGCACCATTGGGGCCGATGATGGAATAGATCTGTCCGGGCTGGATGTTCAAATCTACCCCACTGAGCGCATGGATGCCACCAAACGACAAATCAATGCCTTCGAGGCTCAACACCGCCTGCGTAGTTGGAGCCACCACACGCGCAGCGGAAAGCACCGGTGCTGCTGGTGGTGCAGCCTGCCACTGCCCCGACGTGGCCGTGGGCGGCATGGTGAGTTCAAGGGAAGTGCTGGACATGGTGTGCCTCTGTTTACTGACTCAAGCCCAAGACGCAGCAGGCCCGCTGGCGTCAGCCACACTCTCTTTGCCGATGTAGTGATTGCGCCAATGCGTGGCTGGGTGGGAATCGCGCGTCTTGCCGTCTTTGTCCCCCAACAGCTTCTCGCGCAGCGTGCCCGGTGCATAGCCGGTCTGTGCACGACCACGCTTGCGCAATTCGGGCACGACAAAATCAATAAAGTCAGTGGTCGATGCTGGGGTGATGGCATAAGCTAGGTTGAAGCCATCCACACCGCCTTCATCCACCCAGCGTTCCAGTTCGTCCGCAACCTTTTCTGGGCCACCCACCAACACAGGGCCGAGGCCACCGATGGAGCGTTGACGGATCACCTCACGCACCGTCCATTCCTTGCCGTCAGCAGCCAAGGATTCGAGGGTGGTGCGCAGGCTATCGTTTTCCACCGCCTTCAGGGGCGTATCGGGGTCGAGTGAGGCAAAGTCCAGCCCCGTCCAACCGCCATACAGTGCCATCATTCCGGTGGGACTGGCATAGGAGAGGTACTCCTCGTGCTTGCGCTGCGCCGCCTCGTCAGTCGGCCCAGTGATCACCGTGAGCAGCGTGAAAATCTTGAGGGCATCGGGCTCGCGCCCCGCAGCCGCCACCTCGGCACGGATCTTGTCGGTCAGCACTCTGGCCGACTCCGGGCTAGTGGCTAGGATGAACATCGCCTCGGCATGGCGGGCAGCGAATTTTTGACCCGCTGTGGAAGCCCCGGCCTGAAAAATCACGGGTGTGCGCTGAGGCGACGGCTCGGTCAGGTGAAAGCCCGGAACCTTGAAGTACTTTCCTTCATGCTGAATCGGATGTACCTTGGTCGGGTCGGTAAAGATGCCGCGCTCTTTGTCGCGCAACACCGCTCCCTCTTCCCAACTGCCTTCCCAGAGCTTGTAGATGACTTCCATGTACTCCTCGGCCAAGTCATAACGCTCATCATGGGGAAGCTGTTTGTCCAAGCCGATGTTGCGGGCTGCCGAATCCAGATAGGACGACACCACGTTCCAAGCCACCCGGCCTTTGGTCAGATGGTCTAGGGTGGACAGTCGGCGGGCCAGCAGGTACGGATGCTCAAACGTAACTGCAGCCGTGACGCCAAAGCCGACGTTGCGGGTCACAGCCGCCATGGCAGAGATGGCACCAAACGGATCATTCACCGGAACCTGTGCGGCATCCTGCAAGGCACCTTCTGCGGAGCCTCGGTACACGTCATAGACACCCACCACGTCGGC
>JAIESZ010000290.1 GCA_019745615.1 Burkholderiaceae bacterium | reverse complement strand
GAGAGAGACCGCCAGCAAGAGGTGATCTATGCCATTTACCTGTCGGGGCTGCTGGTGTCGTTGTTGTGGGCTTTGTTGCACTGGCTGACGCTGCGCGAGCGGGTCATTGGTACCTTTGCCTTCAAACAAGCGCTGGCCTTTGTTTGGTCACTGTCGTTGCTGGGCTATGTGCGCTGGATACTGGGCGAAGACGCCCCCAAGTTTGTGGCACTGATGGTGGTCAGCTTTACCGCCGCTTCGGCCTACTTTGACTACAGCCTGTTTCGTGAATACCAGCCGCCGCGCTGGGCTTTGCGCGTGCTGCTGGGCCTGATGGCGCTGTTGCCGCTGGAGGTGGGGCTGATCCTGACCGACCACATTTCTACCGCTTTACGCATCAACATGGTGGGTACCCTGCTGATTGTGAGTTGGTGCTTTGTGATTGCCCTGTTGGCCCGGCCCCGCACCGGGCACCCAGCACCGGCTATCCCGCAATGGGGGCTGGTGGTGTTTTACGGCATTATTGGCCTGTCGATTGTGGCAACGGCACTCATGCTGCTGGGGGTGTTCCACAGTGTGCTGTTGGCACTGCACGCCCTGCAAATTCATGGGCTGGTGACCGGGGTCATTATGGTGATTTTTTTGCAGGTACGGGCGCAGCGCATAGCCCAACGCCAAGCCCAAGCTGTGACCGATCTGACCGTGGCGCAAGAAAATGCTCGGCAGGAAAAAATCCACCGCCAAGAGCAAGAAAAATTACTGGAAGAAATCCGCCAATTGGCCTTTCACGACAGCCTGACCCACCTGCCCAACCGACGCATGCTGCTCGAATGCCTGCAATTGGCGGTGGCGCACAACCAGCGCACCGGCCACCACAGCGCACTGTTGTTTATGGACTTGGACAACTTCAAACCGCTCAATGATGCCCACGGGCACCATGTGGGTGATTTGCTTTTGATCGAAGTAGCGCAACGGCTGCGGCAATGTGTGCGCACTAGCGATACGGTATCGCGCTTTGGCGGTGATGAGTTTGTCGTGCTGCTCAATGACTTTAGCACCGAGGCCAGCACAGCCCACCCACAAGCCCAAGCGGTAGCCGAGAAAATTTTAGCCAGCTTGGGGCAGCCCTACCAGCTGCAAGCAGACGACAGTGATGCCACCAGCACCGTCGAGCACCATTGCAGCGCCAGCATTGGCATCCAGCTGTTTACTACAGCCCCAGACAAAATCGAAGACTTGCTCGATCAGGCTGACGCCGCCATGTATGCCGCCAAGGCCGCAGGCCGCAGCACCATCCGTTTCTACACCAGCCCAGAAGCGCCCGCGTGAAGGTTAGCGCTGCACCTCTTGCAGCCACTGCGCTAGCTCTTGCGCAGCCTGTGCCGCCGCTTCGGCCAAGGCACGGGTGCCCCCCATGGCGTCGGCACTGGTAGCGGGCTGCCGCACCGTAAATAGGCGCTGGCCGAGCAATTGGTCTCCCGTGGCCCCCGGCACCACCACTGTGGCACGCACGCGAACCAACCCCACGCTGTCACTGGCGCTGGTAAACACTTGGCTGAACTCTTCCAGTTGCACGCGCAGCACTGCTGGGCGCACTCCGGTGGCCCCCGGTGCAGCGGCACGGGCATCGGTGGCGCGCAGCACGGCGCGGCGCTGGCCCAGCGCCGTGCGCAACTCTTGCTCCAGCAATTGCGCGGGCGGCTGGCTCCAGCGGGCCAACTGGTAGGGGCGCAACTGCCGGGGATCGGCATAGGCCAGCCGGTACAGCACGGCGGTGCTGGCATCGGCATAACTGGCTCCTTGCACATCGGCCAGAACTACCGCAGACAAGGGCGTGCGCGGGTCAGCAGGCTGCGGCATGAGCAAGCCGGGGCCAAAATCGTACAGTACCGGGCGCGCTGGTGACTGTGGCACGGCGGCACAGCCGCCCAGCAAGAGCAGCCCCGCTAGGCCGCACAGCCCAAGCCAAGGTTTAGTTCGGGCAGCAATGTTGGCATACATGGTCTGCATTGTTCTCACGGTTGGGCCAAGGGCACCGCTGGCGCGGCAAAGCCAGGCTCGCCGGGGCCGGGCACCGCCGGGCCGGAGCCATACAGCAGGGCTTGGGGGTTGTCGTTCAGGTTGGCAGCCACCCGACCCAACTGGCGGGCGGCATAAGAAGCATCGTCACTGACGCCTTCGATGTGGGCCAAGGTGCTGTGGTTAAAGCGGTCAATGGCATGGCTGAGGGCTTGGGCACCCACCGTCACTTGCTCTAGCGCACCGCCTTGGGCATTGAGCTGCCCCGCCGTACGCCCCCAAGCGCGGGCCACACCAGCCACCTCGGTGCTGGTACTTTGCAGTGATTGCAGGGTGCGGCTGGTCTCTTGCGCCAGCGGCGGCAAAGCCGCCAAGGCGGGGTCAAGCCGCTGGCTGACGGTGGCGTCTAAGCGCCGCCCCAGTGCCCCGACGCTGCCAGCGGCTTGGCCGATCTCGGTCAAAGCGGTGCCAATGCGCTGCTGGTTGTCATCGCTGAGTAATTGGTTGATGCGCTGCACGGCCTCATCCACCCGCCCCAAAATGGCTTGGCCTTGGTCAGCCAATTGGCTAAACGGCGAGTTGCGCAGCGGCAGCCGGGGCAAGCCACTGGGGCCTGCGGGCAACCGGGCCTGTGGCTCTCCGGCATCATCGAGCAGCACATAGGCCAAACCCGTCACGCCTTGGTAGCCCAACACGGCAAAGGTGCTGGGCGTGAGGGGGGTGTTTTCATGCACGGCAATGCGGATCAACACATTGCCATTGATTTGGGGGTCAAAACCGATGTGCGTCACCTTGCCCACCGCTACGCCTTTGTAGCGCACCGCCGCTTGCGGCTGCAAACCGCTCACACCAGCGCGGCTCGAAAGCTCATAGGCATGGTAGTTGCCAGCATCGCGCGTGAGCCACATGCCTAGGCCCGCCACCAAGGCCGAGACAATCAGCACAAACAGCCCGGCGGCTAAAGCATGGGCTTTGTTTTCCATCAGACCTCCTGTAGGGCCAACGGAGGTGCCATCGCACGGCGGCCCCGTTCGCCCCGGAAAAATTGTTCCACAAAGGGATGATCGAACCGCGCCACCTCGGCGGGCGGCCCCGTGGTAATGACTTTTTTATCGGCCAGCACCGCCACGCGGGTAGCCAAGGCAAACAGGGTGTCCAGATCGTGCGTCACCATCACCATCGTCGTGCCCAGCAGCGCTTGCAACTCACGCACCAAGGTGCAAAACTCATCCGAGCCATGCGGGTCTAGCCCAGCGGTAGGCTCGTCCAGCAGCAACAGGGGCGGATCCATGATGAGAGCGCGGGCCAGCGCCACACGCTTGATCATGCCACCAGACAAATCGGCGGGCATTCGCGTGGCGTGTTCGGGTTTGAGGCCCACCATCTGCAACTTGACCATGGCCGCATCGCGCACCACGGCAGCGGGCAGTGTGCCCTGCTCGTTCAGGGCAAAGGCGATGTTCTCCAACACATTGAACGCCGAAAACAGCGCCCCATGCTGAAACAGCATCCCCACCCGGCTGGCCGCACCGCTGCCGCCCATCTCGCGGGCCGGACGGCCCAACACCGTGACCGTGCCACGGGCAGGCTGGGCCAGCCCCAACATTTGGCGCAACAGCACGGTTTTGCCCGTGCCTGAGCCACCCACCAGTGCCAGCATCTCGCCGCGCTGCACCGTCAAATCCAAATCTTGGTGGACGCTAAAGGCGGCAGCACCCTTGCCAAAAACGCTCCAGAGGCGGTCAATACGTACCACCGGGGTGGGTGCAGGCATGGTCAACATCAAGAAAAGCCTATGGTTTTAAACAGCACGGCAAACAGTGCGTCCACCATAATCACCATCGTAATCGCCGTGACCACCGAGGCCGTGGTGCCCTCGCCTAGGCTTTGGGTGTTGGGTTTCACACGCAACCCCCAATGGCAACCAATCAAGGCGATTAAGACACCAAACACCATCGATTTAGACAAGGCCAACCACAGGTTGCCCAGCCCCACTGCCGCTGGCAAGGCTTGGTAAAAATAGGCCGGAGAGATACCCAAGGCCAGTTCTGCCGCCAACATGCCACCGGCCAACGCCGCCAGCGTCGTCCACACCGCAATCAGCGGCATGGCCACAGCCAGCGCCAGCGCACGCGGCCAAACCAGCCGCAGCCCCAAAGGAATGCCCATGACGCGCATGGCGTCTAATTCTTCGGTCACACGCATCACGCCAATTTGTGCCGTGATGGCCGAGCCGGAGCGCCCCGCCACCAAAATGGCTGCCAGCATCGGCCCCAACTCGCGGATCAGCGAAATCCCCAAAATATTGACGATAAAGGCTTCCGCGCCAAACTGGCGCAATTGCAGGCTCATCAAGTAGGCCAACACCACGCCAATCAAAAAGCCCACCAGTGCCGTAATCGGCAGGGCCATCGCCCCCATGCGGTACAAATGCCCCGACACATCACGCCACGGCGCACGGTAGGGCCGGCGCAGCAGGTACAGGCTATCGATCAGCAATTGCCCCACCAGTTGTAGCAAATGCCGGGCATGGTCTAGACCATGCAACACCAGCACCCCCAGCCGGTCGATTTGCTCGGCCAAGCGCCAAGGCGGCGCGGACGGTGGCGAGGTGCTGTACTGCGCCGCCCGCTCTAACAGGCTGCGGTGCTGCTCTTGCACCTGCAAGCGCAGCGGCCAAGCGCGGCCCCAATGCAGCCACAGCAGTTGCGCCCCCACATGGTCAAGCCACTCCAGCCCACGCAAATCCCAGCCTAGGCTGGGGCTGGCGGGCAGAGAGGCCAATTGGGCCGACAAGACCCGCCATTGCCTGCGATCTCCCAAGGCCGCAGCACCCCAACGGCCAGACAACTGCACCCACGGCCCTTCGGGGCTGTCGGTGCGTAGCAGGCGGGGCGAAGCGTCGAACATGGGCAGGCGTGCAAAAGGGCAGAAAAACGAACGGTGCGGCCACCATCAAGTGGTACATGGTAGCGCGCCCGCCCACGCTGCCCCCACAGCCCCCTGCCTGCGGGCGCTCAAAACGAACGTATGTACGCGCTAACGAATGCCGCCCACATAGCGCGGGGTCAACGGTGGCGGCGCAGCCAAAGCGGCCTCTGGGCTGTGCGGCAAAGGCGTACCCAGATGCAACAACGGCGCACTGGCCACCGGGGCGCTGGCAGCTTGCTGCACCGCCTGCTCTAGGCGCTGCGCCCATTCGGCCAGCTCAGGTAGTTGGTCGGCCTGCGCCCGTTGGCGGGCAAAGCGCACAATTTCTTTGGCGTAGTCGGCGTTGCTAGCCATCCATTCGGTATCAGTCACCCGGCCCGTTTTGCGCCGCAGCAATACGTGCAGATGGGCAGCAATCGCCATGATGTCGGTATCGTTCATGTAGAACTCCTTAATTACCCAAACGCTCGCGGTGCAGAGAAATGTCTAGCCCGGTCAGTTCATCTTGCACATCCACGCGCAAATCAAGCACCACCAACCGGGTGAGCCACAGCAGCAGCGCCGTGGCCACGAGGCTGTAAGCCATCACGGCCAGCACACTGAGCATCTGCGTGAGCAGGCTGCCTTCGACACCCCCAATGGACTTATCGGCCAGCACCCCAGTGAGCAAGGCCCCGACAATGCCGCCAATACCATGCACACCAAACACGTCTAAAGAATCATCGGTGCGCAGCAGGCGTTTGAGTCCGGTGGCTCCCCAATAACAGGCCAGCCCGGC
>JAIESZ010000337.1 GCA_019745615.1 Burkholderiaceae bacterium | reverse complement strand
GACTGGACTTTTGGCTACCTCAATTCCGCCTACCAAGATATTTTTGCTTTCATTATTCTCGGCATCGTGCTCATCTTCCGCCCCACGGGCTTGCTGGGTGAACGCGTGGCCGACCGCGCCTGAGGCCACACACCATGAACGATATTGCTCTGGCCCTGCCTTGGATTGGCAAGCGCAACCCAGCGGCTGCCCGCTGGTTGTTGCTGGCATTGGCACTGGGCGCGCCACTGCTGGCGCTGCTGTTTGGCCGCACTTGGGTGCGGGTGCTCGACTTTGCCATGCTCTATGTCATGCTGGCGATTGGCCTCAATTTGGTGGTGGGGTTTGCGGGCTTGCTCGATTTGGGCTACATCGCCTTTTATGCCGTGGGGGCTTACACCTTTGCCTTTTTAGGCTCACCACAGTTTGATTTGCACTGGCCGTTTTGGGTGGTGCTGCCGCTGGGAGCTTGTTTTGCCGCACTAGCCGGGGTGGTGCTGGGCTTGCCGACGCTGCGGTTGCGGGGCGACTATCTGGCTATCGTCACGCTGGGGTTTGGCGAGATTGTTCGTATCTTCATGAACAACTTGAACCACCCCATCAACATCACCAATGGCCCCCAAGGCATCAACATGATTGATCCGCTGGTGCTGTTTGGCTGGGATATTTCGCGGCCCTTGAAGATTGGCGAGAGCATCACCATCCACTCTTTGTTGTTGTATTACTACGTGTTTTTGATTTGTGTGGTGCTGTCCATCGTGCTGGTGCAGCGGATGCAGGTATCGCGCATGGGCCGGGCTTGGGCTGCCATTCGTGATGATGAACTGGCCGCCAAGGCCATTGGCATCAACACACGCAACATGAAGCTGCTGGCCTTTGGTATGGGGGCCACCTTTGGCGGCGTGGCCGGTGGGTTGTTTGCGGCCTTTCAGGGGTTTGTCTCGCCGGAGAGCTTTTCGCTGATGGAGTCGATTGCCGTGCTGACGATGGTGGTGTTTGGTGGCATGGGCAATCTGGCGGGGGTGATTACCGGTGCTTTGCTGCTGAGTTTTCTGCCAGAAATTTTGCGCCACTTGGCCGTGCCGGTGCAGCAGGCGGTGTTCAATCAGGTGCTGCTTGACCCAGAGGTGCTGCGGATGCTGCTGCTCTCATTAGCGATGATTGGCATGATGCTGTGGCGTCCGGCGGGTTTGATTCCATCGTATAGCCGCTATTCGCGTCCGCAGCAGGTGCTGGGCAAGGAGGGGGCACCATGATCTCTTTGCTCGAAGCGCGCCACATTACCAAGCGTTTTGGTGGTCTGCAAGCGCTGTCGGAGGTGTCGCTCACCATCCGCAAGGGTGAAATCTATGGCTTGATTGGCCCCAACGGCGCGGGCAAAACCACCTTTTTTAACGTGTTGACTGGAGCCTATACGCCCGATGGTGGTGAGCTGGTGTTCAACGGCACCGAGTTGCCCGTGGGCAGCCCCGATCAAATCGTGGCGGCAGGCATTGCACGCACCTTTCAAAACATCCGCCTGTTTCGTGAAATGACGGCGTTAGAGAACGTGATGACTGGGCACCATATTCGTACCCGTGCCAATTTGTTCTCTATCCTCTGGCAAACCCGTGCTGCCCGCATGGAGGAAGACCTGATTACCGAGCGCGCTTACGAATTGCTCAAGTATGTGGGCATTGAGCGCTTTGCCGACACCCTTGCACGCAATTTGTCCTATGGCGATCAGCGCCGCCTAGAGATTGCCCGCGCACTGGCCACCGAGCCGCAACTGCTGGCCTTGGATGAACCGGCAGCGGGCATGAACGCCACCGAAACCGCTCGGCTGCGCGAGTTGGTGCAAACCATTCGCCACGATGGCATGACGGTGCTGTTGATTGAACATGATGTCAAATTGGTGATGGGCTTGTGCGACCGTATGGCAGTGCTGGATTTTGGAATCAAGATTGCCGAGGATGTCCCGGCGGCGGTGCAGCAAAACGAGGCCGTCATTACCGCCTACTTGGGGCGGCCTAGCCATCCTCCAGCGGCAGTGGCAGCAGCAGACACAGGAGCCAGCGTATGAACGAGCAGCAGCCCTTGTTGCAATTGCAAGATGCCCATGTGGCCTATGGTGCCATCATGGCCGTCAAAGGCATAGACTTGGTGCTGCACCACGGCGAGCTGGTGTCCCTGATTGGTGCCAATGGGGCAGGAAAAACCACCACGCTCAACACCATTGCCGGTTTGTTGCCCTTAACCCAAGGCCGTTTGCACTATGAGGGTGCAGCCATTGAGCGGCTGCCTACCCACCAGCGTTTGCGCCAAGGCATTGCCTTGGTGCCCGAAGGGCGTGGCATTTTTACCCGCCTGACGGTAGAAGAGAACCTGCGCATGGGGGCCTATGCGCGCCGCGATGCTGCCGCCGCTATTGAGGCCGATATGGAGCGGGTGTTTACCATGCTGCCACGCGTCAAAGAGCGGCTGCACCAAGTGGCGGGTACGCTCTCTGGCGGCGAGCAGCAAATGGTAGCCATTGGCCGCGCTTTGCTGTCACGCCCGCGTTTGTTGCTGCTCGATGAGCCGTCGATGGGGCTGGCCCCGCTGGTGGTAGAAAAAATTTTTGAGGTGATTCGCTCGGTAGCTGCCGAAGGGGTCACGATTTTGCTGGTAGAGCAAAACGCCACCTTGGCGCTGGAGTTTTCACAGCGCGCCTATGTGATGGAGTCTGGCCGTATCACGCTCACCGGCTCTGGGCAAGCGCTGCTGGCCGACCCGAAAGTGCGTTCTGCCTATCTGGGTGAACTGTAGCAAGGCGGAAAAAGTACCGCCTTGCCCAGAAAAAAGCGGCAGCTCCGTTCAGCCGCGCAGCGTCACCAGCATCAAAATGCCGACAAACGCCAAGGTGTGGGCAAACAGCCCAGGGGCCAGCGCCAGCGCATAACGCCAGCCGCCACTGGCCCAAGCCACCGTGCTTTTGCTAAAGGCATGCACCACCATCGCTGCCCCCAGCGCCCAGACAATGTTGGTGGCTTCCTTGGTGCCCGGCATGCCAATGGTCAGCAACGCTGCCGTGACGGCGTGGATATCGGCCAGTGCCGCCACCAAGGTACCGGCCATGACCCCGGCCTCGCCTTGCCACAGGCGCAGGCCATGCACCCCTGCCTGAATAGCTGTGAGCAGCAGCACGATCAGCGCCGCATCACGCAGGCGAAACAGCTTGGTATCGGGGGTTTTGGCACCTGCTGCCTCACTGCCAGCAGGAACCGCATAGCGCCACACCATCCAACCGCCCCAAAGCGCAGCCACCAAACTGCCCGATAGGGCAGGCAGCCACAGCGGCATAATCCAAGCAGGCTCGATGGTGCCACCAATAATCAAAATTTGCGTGGTGGTGCCCACGCACGACAGCAAGGCCGCCCCGGCTTGGAGCTTGGGCGAGCCCTGTGTGGTGCGCAACTCCATACCCAAGCTGCCAATGGTGGCAGTGCTAGAGACAAAGCCTGAGGCCAGTGCCGACAAGGCTACCGCTTGGCGCGCCTGCAACAAGCGCCGCCCAACGTGGGCCAAGGATTGGATGAGCAGCAGCACGATCAGCAGCTTCATCACCAGTTGGGGGTTGAGCACCGGCCCCCACAGCGCCCGGTCGGGCACCAAGGGCATCACCAGCAAGGCCAGCGCCCCCAAAATCAGCCCGCCTTGTGCTTCGCCGGGGCGCAGCCAGTCACGGGCAAATTGGTGCAGCGAGTCGCGTGCAGCCAGCAGCCCCGTCACCATCACCGTGAGCCCAGCGGCCAACATGGGAGCCTGTACCGCCAGCACGCCAATCAGGTAGGCCATGAACAGGGCGATTTCAGTGGTGATACCTGGGGAGTCAGAGCGGTCGTAGGCATAGGCCACCACGCTGATGAGTGCCACAAAGGCCGCTCCCACAGCCATCAAGGCTTGCGAGTCTAAAAAGGCTGCACAGGCCCCCGTCAGGGAGGCCAGCGCAAACGAGCGCATCCCCGCCATCACCTGTTTTGAGGCCGCACTGTTGCGGCGCTCGCGCTCAATGCCCATGAGCAAACCACAGCCCAGCGCCACTGCCAAGCCGCTCAGGGCTGACATGTCGCCTGAAAATCGCGATGCGTCCATGGAGTCTCTCCTTTGCTATGTTTTTTCAGGCCCCGCCTGCTATTGCACACTATCGACCTTACAGCGGCGACAGGCAAGTGCCATCGTATATCCAACACAGCAAAAAAAAGCCGGGATAGAGGTGGCAACCACCCCTATCCCGGCCTATAGAGCGCCCTTTAGGGTTTACACGGTGCTTTCTAGCGCCAGCTCCTGTGCCTGTTCAGGTTCATCGTCACCTTGGTGCAACAAGGTAGCGGCTTCGCGGGCAGCGACACGGCCCTCATCGGTAGGAATCACCCACACCTCGACACTGCTGTCCGGCGTATGGATAGCGCTGATGGCATCGCGGGTGGCTTGGGCATTGCGCCCGGCATCTACCTGCACGCCCAGCCAGCCCAAGCGCTCACACACCTGCGCCCGCAGCACGGCATCGTGCTCGCCAATGCCACCACTGAAGGCCAGCACATCCAAGCCGCCCATGCTGGCAATCAAGGCCCCCGATTCACGCACGACACGGTAAGTGAACTGGTCAATGGCGCGCTGTGCGGCCTCGCTGCCATCGGCGCGCAAGCGGCGCATATCGGCAGAAATGCCCGACACGCCCAGCAAGCCGCTTTGCTTGTACAGCAGCTTTTGGATGCGGTCGTGGTCCCAGCCCTGCTCCATCAGGTACAGAAGCACACCGGCATCGAGCGTGCCACTGCGGGTACCCATCATCAAGCCATCCAGCGCCGAGAAGCCCATGGTGGTGGCACAGCTGCGCCCAGCCACGGCAGCACACAGGCTGGCACCGTTGCCCAAGTGGGCCATCAGCACCCGGCCTTTGGCGCGGGGTGATTGCTCTAGCAGGGTGTCCATGATGTAGTGGTAAGACAACCCATGAAAGCCATAGCGGCGCACGCCTTGCTCGGTCAGCGATTGCGGCAGTGCAAAGGCACTGGCCACATCCGGCAAGCTGGTATGGAAAGCCGTATCAAAACAGGCCACCTGCGGCAGGTTGGGGAAAGCCTGCTGGAACGAGCGGATACCAGCCAAGTTGTGCGGCTGGTGCAGTGGAGCCATAGAGTTCAGGCTTTCGAGCTGCTCTAGCACGGTGCCAGCCACCACCACGCTCTGCTTGAACGCTTGGCCGCCATGCACCACCCGGTGCGCCACCGCCTTGATGGTGGGCGCGCCTTCCAGCTCGCCCAGTAGCACGCGCAGGCGGGCCAGCGCACGCTGAAAGGACGACTCGCCGGGCGTGGTGATGGTTTCTTGGTGGCGCTGGCCGGCAAAAGTCCAGTCCATTTGCGGTGTACCGCCCGGCTCTAGGCCCTCGATACAGCCGTTAAGTACGCTGGGCTGCACCTTGCCGCCATCTTGTAATGGATGCAAAGAGAACTTCAGCGACGATGACCCCGCATTTACAGCAAGAATAGCCATAAGACGACCTTAAGCAGTAGGAATAGAAGCGGCCTTGGCTGCGCGCGCCGCGTGGGCAGCCAACACCGCCAGCAGGGCCGAAGCCACGCGGCTCATGGGGCCGTCGGCGCGGCTGGTGAGGGCAATTGGCACACGGGCACCCAGCACCAAACCAGAACCGGAGGCACCGGCCAGATATTCGAGCTGCTTGGCCAG
>JAIESZ010000188.1 GCA_019745615.1 Burkholderiaceae bacterium | reverse complement strand
AAGCGGCCTTCTGTTTTGACCGAGAGCAGGTTGGCCGCAAAAGAATAGGTGGCTGAGATTTGCTCTACCGCCTCTTTTTCTAGCGCCACCTTTTCGTTGCTTTGGCGCTCCATGCGGGCGCGCACCCCAGCATTGTTGGGCGCGGCCTCTTGTTGCACTGCTGTGCCCCGGTAGTTGGGGGTGTTGGCATTGGCCACATTGTTGGCTGAGGCATCTAGGCGCATTTGCGCAGCCTGCATACCAGAACGGCCAATCGAAGCAAGGGAAGACATGGTAGCAATCCTGTGCAAGATATAAAAGGATCGGGATGGGTGCGATGGGAATTGTGTTCCGTTTTTGCACCGCTGTACACCACGCTTTTTAGCGCAATAAGGGCATCCCCTGCCGCTGGTGATGCTGCTGGCCCCCCAGTTGAAACTGGCTGACCAGATCCGTCAGGCGCGCAGCTTGCTCACGCAGGCTGGCCGAAGCTGCGGCACTTTCTTCCACCAAAGCGGCATTTTGCTGGGTGGCGTGGTCCATTTGCGTTACCGCTTCTGCCACCTGCCGTATGCCTAAACTTTGTTCGCTGGTAGCGGTGTTGATCTGGCCCATCAGATCGGTCACACGCTGGATACTCTCCACCACATCGTGCATTTTCAGGCCGGCCTGATCTACCAAGGCCGAGCCTTGGGTGACCTGATCGACACTGTTGTCAATCAGCGACTTGATTTCTTTGGCCGCTGCCGCCGAGCGCCCAGCCAAGTTTCGCACCTCGGAGGCCACCACGGCAAAACCCCGGCCTTGCTCACCGGCGCGGGCGGCTTCTACCGCTGCATTGAGCGCCAAAATGTTGGTCTGGAAGGCAATGCCATCAATCACACCAATGATGTCGGCAATTTTGCGCGAGGACGTATTGATGCCCTGCATGGTATTGACCACCTGTGCCACCACTTGGCCGCCTTCGCCCGCAATGGCAGAGGCACGCACCGCCAGTTGGTTGGCTGTTTTAACGTTTTCGGCGTTTTGCTGCACCGTAGAACCCAATTGGGCCATCGAAGCTGCCGTTTCTTCCAACGCACTGGCCTGTTGCTCGGTGCGGGCCGATAGGTCATGGTTGCCTTGGGCAATTTCGGCACTGGAGGTGGCTACGTTTTCGGCGTTACTGCGCACATTCGAGACCATCATTGCCAGTTGATCTTGCATTGCCTTCATGGCTGCCATCACGCTACCCCGGTCTGCGGCAGCTACCGTGATGTTTTGGGCCAAATTACCTGCGCGTACGGCTTCGGCGACTTGGCGCACCACCACGGGTTCAGCGCCGATCAGGCGCATGATTTGGGTCTTGAACAACCACAGACCCAGAGCAGCCACCAGCACCGTGAGCAGCGCAATCAGCAGCAACACGCCATACCAGAAGTTTTTGTCGCTGTGGGCTTGGGCCACCGCAGCATTGGTACGCTGATCGAGCAGGTGGAGAAACTCGTTGACCGGCTTCATGATCTTGGCTTTGAACAGGTGGTAGTTCTTGTCGTGCATCATGGCCCGCGCCTTTTCGAGGTCAGGTGCGCCTTCTAGGGTAAAGCCCCCCTTGCCATCAGCCAACTTGCCTTTAACCAAGTTCATGGCCACGGTTTCGGTCTGCACCAGCTCGTTAGAGTTGTTCTCCGCTTCCTTGAGCTTGGCAAACTCGGCATCGGTAAAGCCCGCCTGCTTCATCAGTGTTTGCAAGGGCGTAGCCGCATCGGTGTCTTTGGGCACTTCCACGCCCGCAGCGCGGAAGTCCCAATAGATTTTTTCGTAGTTGCGCGGGCGCGGATGTTTGCCATTGCGGATGTCCAGAATCTCAAAATACTGGCGTTCATATTCCGCATCGCCTGAGACCACATAGGTGCGCGCCAGACGGGTCAGATCGTCCGAGCTTTGGCGCAACTCATCAGCCAGCAAATAAGAGGCGTATCGGGCGTGGTTGATATCGGCCAATCGGGTATTGGCTGCTCCCAGTTGGTAGAGTGCAAAGGCTAAAACACAGGCAGTGGCTGCAATAGTGAGCAGCAACAGCCGGAACATCTGTTGAATAGTTTTCATGATGAGGGAGGGCTTGTCTTGATGGCACAAAGGTGACTACAGCAGTTGTTGTATTTATGGGCTACCGTCCATGTTTCTAACAGAAACTAGCGTTTTCGCAATGTGATATCGGACTTCTCAATACAGTACTATGTAGTATGGTTTGCGCCGTGTCATCGCCAACCGCGCAGACACAGGTCTACAATCGCCCTCCCCTGACAGGAGCCAACGGTGCCTCCTTGGCAATCAACCAGCGCACCGCTGCTCCACTACCCGCTGGAGAAGCACCATGCCTGAATCCAACTCGGCCAATACGCCCGACAAAAAAGCCCAACTGCGCCGAGCCGCTCTGGAATACCACGAGTTTCCCAAGCCCGGAAAAATTGCCATTGCTGCCACCAAGCAAATGGTCAACCAACACGATCTGGCCTTGGCCTACTCTCCAGGCGTCGCCTCCCCCTGCGAAGAGATCGTAAAAGACCCCAACGCAGCCTTTCGCTACACCAGCCGGGGCAACTTGGTCGGGGTCGTGACCAACGGCACCGCCGTGCTGGGCTTGGGCGATATTGGCCCACTGGCCAGCAAGCCGGTAATGGAGGGCAAGGCGGTACTGTTCAAGAAGTTCTCTGGCATTGACGTCTTTGACATCGAGATCAACGAGAAAGACCCCGAAAAACTGGTCGAAATCATTGCCGCGCTAGAACCCACTTTTGGCGGCATCAATTTAGAAGACATCAAGGCCCCCGACTGCTTTTATGTCGAGCGCAAGCTGCGCGAGCGCATGAAAATTCCGGTCTTCCACGACGACCAACACGGCACGGCCATCGTCGTCGGTGCCGCCATCCTGAACGGCCTGAAGGTGGCGGGCAAAGACCCCAAGCAAATCAAGCTGGTCACTTCTGGCGCTGGCGCTGCGGCGCTGGCTTGCTTGGGCCTGCTGGTCAAGCTGGGCATTCCGCGCGAAAACATCTGGGTCACGGATTTGGCCGGTGTGGTGTACGAAGGCCGCACCGAGCTGATGGACGAAGACAAAATCGTCTTTGCCCAAAAAACCGAGCAACGCACCTTGAGCGAAGTGATTGCCGGTGCCGACGTGTTTTTGGGCTTGTCTGCGGGTGGCGTGCTGAAAAAAGACATGGTGGCCAAGATGGCAGCGCGGCCACTGATTTTTGCCTTGGCCAATCCCAACCCCGAAATCTTGCCCGAAGACGTCAAAGCCGTGCGCGACGACGCCATCATGGCTACCGGGCGCTCGGACTACCCGAACCAAGTCAACAACGTTCTGTGCTTTCCGTACATCTTCCGGGGTGCGCTCGATTGTGGTGCCACCACCATCACGCTAGAGATGGAGATTGCCGCCGTTCACGCCATTTCTGAGCTAGCCCAAGCCGAGCAAAGCGAAGTGGTGGCGGCAGCCTATGTGGGCGAACCACTGGCCTTTGGCCCAGAGTACCTCATCCCCAAGCCGTTTGACCCGCGCCTGATGATGAAGATTGCGCCTGCCGTGGCGCAAGCGGCAGCCGATAGCGGCGTGGCTCTGCGCCCGATTGCCGACATGGACGCCTACAGCGACCATCTGCAAACGTTCGTCTATGCCTCAGGCACCATGATGAAGCCGATCTTCCATGCGGCAAAGAAGGCCTCGCTCAAACGTGTGGCCTATGCCGAGGGCGAAGAAGAGCGCGTGCTGCGCGCCGCGCAAATCGTGGTCGATGAAAACTTGGCCCGCCCGACGCTGATTGGCCGCCCACCGGTGATTGCCCAACGCATCGAAAAATTTGGCCTGCGCCTCAAAGAGGGCGTGGATTACGACGTGGTCAATGTCGAGAACGACCACCGTTACCACGACTTCTGGCAGACCTACCACCGCCTGACCGAGCGCAAGGGCATCACCGTGCCCATTGCCAAGATTGAGCTGCGCCGACGCCTGTCACTGATTGGGGCCATGCTGCTGCACAAGGGCGAGGTCGATGGCCTGATCTGCGGCACTTGGGGCACCAACCCCATGCACCTGAACTACATTGACCAAGTGATTGGCAAGCGCGCTGGCGTCAACACCTATGCCTGCATGAACGGCCTGCTGCTGCCCGACCGCCAAGTGTTTCTGGTTGATACCCACGTCAACTACGACCCCAGCGCCGAGCAGCTGACTGAGATCACCATCATGGCTGCCGAAGAAATGGTGCGTTTTGGTATCAAACCCAAAGTAGCCCTGTTGAGCCACTCCAACTTTGGCTCCAGCAACCAGCCCAGTGCCATCAAGATGCGCGACACGCTCGATTTGTTGCGCGTGCAAGCCCCGTGGCTGGAGGTGGATGGTGAGATGCACGGTGATGTAGCGCTCGATGGTGCGGCGCGTGCCGCCCTGATGCCTAGCAGCACCTTGCTGGGGGATGCCAATTTGCTGGTAATGCCCAACATTGATGCCGCCAACATCGCCTACAACCTGCTCAAAACCGCCGCCGGTGGCAACATTGCCATTGGCCCGGTGCTGCTCGGAGCGGCCCAGCCAGTGCATATTTTGACGGCCAGCGCTACCGTGCGCCGTATCGTGAACATGACGGCCCTGACAGTGGCCGACGCCAACGTGCAGCGCTAAAACCAACGCACCAAGAGCGCCTTAGCGTCCGGTCTTTTGGCCCCAAGGGCCTGCCTGCATAGTGGGCAGGCCCTTGCTTTTTAGGGGGGTTTGCGTCACACTAGAGGTTTGAACTTCCGGGTAAACCCGTAGTTTTTAGAAGGTGTGTCCACGCTTGTATCGGCACCTTTTTGGCACCACTGCGTGGGCCTTTCCCCCTTGGTCAGCTCCAGATTCTTTCAGTGTGTGACTGCATCCGTGACCACTACGTTTGTTTTTGCGAGATGGCGCACTGGCCCCCCTTTGCGTGCGCCCTGAACTTGCTCTGTGTCAACCAGTTTTCCCCCTCCCGCCGCTGGCAGTGGATCGGGACGCCCCCAGTTTTTGGACTTTAAGAAAGAGAAGCGGAGATGGACATGCCACTTCGTAAGGATCAAGACACCCCCCTGCGCAGTGTACGCGCCAACATCGTGCAGTCTATCCGCGCCTTTCGCGTGCAAGACTTGCAAGAAGCGGCTATTACGCTGGGGCACCATTTTCTTTACGCTAACCTCGCCCATGCACAATCCAAACAGGACGTGCTGGATTTGATTGCACAGCAATTTACTTTTCCGGCGCAATGCGGCAAAAACTTTGACGCGCTCTATGACGGCATGACCGACCCATTGCACCGCTCCGGCCCACAGCCGGGCTTTGTGTTGGTGCTAGAGCAAATTCCGGCCACGGCCAAGTTTGACAAAGAAGCCCGCGAGCAGTTGCTCGACATTTTCCGCGACGCCGCCGACTACTGGGCTGACCGCAAAATTGCCTTCCGCTGCTTTTATTCTTTTCTGTAGCCCGTTCTGCATCCCTTGGCCAAGTGGAACGGGCCGTTGAGGCCGCCGAAGCACCGATCACGGTGCCGGGCACTCCTATCGCAGGTGCCGAGGTGCTGCCCACCGACAAACTGGTGGACATCTCGCCGCTGGCGCTGCGTATGAGCAGCCCCTTCAATGCGGGCTACTGGTTGTCTGCTGCCTGATTGGCGCACTGGTTACAGTGTTTTTAACCCGCCCT
>JAIESZ010000328.1 GCA_019745615.1 Burkholderiaceae bacterium | reverse complement strand
AGAAACTGCTGCCCGAAGCGGCGGCTTTTTGCTGGACGTACTGTTCCGGATTCATAGGGCGATTGTCACATGATGCCCGTTCGCTTTTGGCAGCGCTTTCGGGCGCTATCATCGCTGGCCCCCAGCCACTTCTCTCTCTTATTGCTTGCCGTGCCCCTATGTTCAATAACCTGCGCATTACCCAGCGTTTTATCGTCATCCTTTGTGCTTACTGGATTTCTTTTGCTGCCGTGATTACAGTCAGTCTCTGGGGGTTGCTGGCGGCACGCGATAGCCTGCGCATCGTGCATGACCAAGCCATGCAGCTGGCACTCATGGCCGAAGAATCCATGAACGCCGCCGAGCAAAATCGCTTACAAGTACTGTTGGCCTTCCAGCACGCGCCAGAAAACCCATTGGCGTCGGTACACAAACACCCAACCACTCTCCACTTGGATACCATTGCCGAGACCCGCACTAAAGCCAATGCCTTAAATAAGGTGATAGAAGAGAAGATTTCTAGTCCAGAAGAGCGCAAACTCTACGAGTCCACCAAGCCGCTACGCGCCGCATGGCGCAGCCAACTCGATCAGGCCACTGAGGCCATCCGTGTGGGCAACTTCAGCGCTGAAGTACTAGAGCGCTTTTTGCAGGCCAGCCGTACTGAAGGCGCGGCGGTTGTCCAATCGTTGGAGGCTTTTCGCGATTACCAAGTCGGCCGTGGCAAGCTGGCCTACGAAGAAGCGCAAAAGCGCTACGAAGCGGGCCTGTGGGTTTTTGGCCTGACCACCGTGCTGGGGGGTATTCCTGCCACCGTCCTGGCGCTCACCTTGCTCTCACGCATGCGTTCAGGTTTTGGCATGGCTATTGAAACTGCCAGCGAAATTGCAAGCAACGATTTGTCGCACCCCGTGCCCCATGCAGGTCACGACGAAATTGGCACCCTGCTGGGCCAGATGGAGATCATGCGCAGCAATTTGCACCAAACCATCAGCCAAGTACGCCACGGGGCCAATGCCATCGCCGGTGCAGCAGCCGAGGTAGCCACGGGCACACACGATCTGTCGGCCCGTACCGACTCGCAAGCCAGCTCTTTAGAGCAAACGGCTGCGGCCACTGAGCAGCTCTCAGGCACGGTGCGGCACAACGCCGACAACGCCAGCCAAGCCAACCAACTGGCCTCTGCGGCCACCGGCGTGGCCCAGCGTGGGGGTGCCGTGGTGGCACAAGTGGTGGGCACGATGGAAGCCATCAACACGTCTTCGCGCAAAATTGTGGACATCATCGGCGTGATCGATGGCATTGCCTTTCAAACCAACATTTTGGCGCTCAATGCGGCAGTAGAAGCGGCACGCGCTGGGGAGCAAGGCCGGGGCTTTGCCGTGGTGGCCTCTGAGGTGCGCAACTTGGCTGGGCGCAGCGCCGAAGCCGCCAAAGAGGTGCGCGCCTTGATTACCGACTCGGTGGACAAAGTGGGCGTGGGCAGCACCCAAGTGTCACAGGCGGGCACTACCATGCAAGAGATTGTCTCTGGCATCCAACGGGTGGCCGATATTGTGGGCGAGATCACAGCGGCCAGCGCCGAGCAATCTTCGGGGCTGGCACAAATTAACCAAGCCGTGGCCCAACTCGATGGCGTCACACAGCAAAATGCTGCCTTGGTCGAACAAACTTCAGCCGCGTCCAGTGCCTTGCAAGATCAAGCGCGTCAATTGGCCGCACTGGCGGCCTTGTTCACTTTGGAGTCTGGCAGCGGTGCTAGCCAGACCCTGCGTTCTGTACCACGGACATCCGTGGCCCTGCTGGGCCGGTGATGCACCTGTGGCCTTCTGGGGCATACCAGCCATTGCCTTGCTATGCGGGCATGGCCGGTGCTGCCGTTGTTCATGTTGATTGCAGCCAATCCAATGGGGTGTTGTGCTGATTGCGTGGGGAATTTATGTCGTCCGTTCTTCAAATTCCAGGTCTTTCGTTTGAGGAAGCTGATAACCAAATTTTGCTGGTGGCCTTGCCCACCACAGAGCGTCAGCCCATCGATAGCGATACCCTGCACGAATTGCTGCTGCAAGCCGGTTACGGCGATTGCTCTATCAACCAAGCGTCCGTTAGCAGCGCCGCTGAGATGTGCAATGTGCAGAAAGAGCCTTTTGGCATTGAGCTGGCGCGCCGCTACGATGCCGAGTACCAAGTGCACGTGGCCTCCGATGGCATGAACGCCACCTTGACCATCATCCCGCCCATTGGTGGCAAGGTGGCCAGCACCGAGGATGCCTTGCGTGCCTTAAGCAAGGCCAATGTCAGTTTTGGTATTGACCAAAGCGCCGTGCAAGCGGCCTGCGAGCGCGGCAGTTGTACCCATGTGATTGTGGCGCGTGGCATCGTTGCCATCGATGGCAACGATGCCTTGTTTGAAGACCTAACTCCGCACACCGTCGATCGCGAGCCCAAGCTCGATGAAAACGGCCTGATTGACTACCGCGAGCGCGGCGAAATCGTCGCCGTGCAACCCGGTCAACCGTTAATGAGGCGCACTCCAGCCACCACCGGCACCGATGGCCAAAGCGTCAAAGGCGCGGTGGTCAAGGCCAAACCTGGCAAAGACAAGCCTTTTGCCACTGGGCTCAATGGCGCAGAAATCTCCGCCGACGACCCTGCCGTGTTGGTCGCTACCATCGGTGGCTTGCCGGTACGTGTCGATGCAGGGGTCAATGTAGAGCCGGTGCTGCATTACAAAGAAGTGAACATGGCCACCGGCAATATCCACTTTGATGGCAGCGTGCATGTCACGGGCGAGGTGGTGCAGGGCATGACCATCCATGCCACCGGCGACATCGTGGTCGATGGCATGGTCGATTCGGGCATTTTGCAGGCTGGTGGCGATGTGCGCATTGCGGGTGGCATCATTGGCCGCTCCAAGATCGAAGCCGCTGGCTCGGTCACGGCCCGCTTTGCCGAAGGGGTAGAAGTGCGAGCAGGCACCGTCATCGCCCTCAAAGACATGGCGCTAGAGTGCGAGCTGCACGCCCTCAACCAAATCACCATTGGCACGGGCTCACGCAAAACGGGGCGCTTGGTGGGCGGCAATGCCTCAGCCATGATGGCGATTCGGGTCGCCACCCTAGGCTCGGACAAAGGTGGCACCACCAAGGTCACGCTGGGCGTCAATCCAGCCTTAGATGCCGAATATGCCGCCCTGCTCAAACGCATTGAAGAAGAAAAAGCCCAAGAAACCCGGTTAGAGCAAGTGGTCAAGCAGCTCAAAACGGCTGATCCGAAAGGGATGCTAGAGCGCGCCCGTGCCTCTTGGCAACTGGCCGTGCAAGTGTGGGGCAAATCGCTCAAAGAGCGCGAAGTGCTAGAGAAAGAACTGGAAAAAGCCCGATTGGCCCGCCTAGAAGTCACTATGGGCACCGAGGGAGTGGTAGAAATCACCCTTTGTAAACTGGTGGCCCGTTTGCGCCAAGACTTTAGTGCCGGGGCCTTTGACTTGGATGAGGGCGGCAACCTGATCTTTACGGGCCGCGACGGCAAGCCAGTCATTTTGGCGCTGGGCTGAACAGCCAGCACTTTTTTACATCGTCAGCGCCCGCCCCAGCATCAGCGGCCCATCCCAAGCACGGATGCGGGGCCGTTGGTGCAAGCTGGCCCCGTGCAGCGCCTCCACTTTATCCAAGATGCGCAGGCCCCCTTGCACCACCAGCCGCAGCTCCCAACCAATGCGCCCCGGCAGCCGATGCACCAGCGGCGCACCGCGCAGCATTTCGCTGCGCGCCCATCGGGCGCAGTCCATGACCAAGGCCACGGTGGCCGGGGTGCTGCGCAGCGCCAGCAGATCAGCACGCACCACGGCATGGGCTGTGCAGTCGGCCTCGGGCAGGTAAAACCGGCCCCGTGGAATATCCACGCTCAAATCTTGCCAAAAATTAATCAGTTGCAGCGCCGTGCAAATAGCGTCGCTTTGCTGCAAAGCTGACGACTCTTGCACGCCATACAGATGCAATAACAAACGCCCCACGGGGTTGGCGGAGCGGCGGCAGTAGTCGAGCAGTTCGGTGCGGTCAGCGTAGCTGGCAGCAGCGGCGGTTTTTTGTACATCCTGCACAAAAGCACTGAGCAAATCGTCCAGCAGCGCTACCGGCAGCTGGTGGCTTTGTAGCATGGCGGCCAGCGGCACAAATACCTGCGCCCAACGCGGGCTGGGGGCAGCACCCGTGGCAATGGTATGCAACTCCATGCGGTAAGCCGTTAAATCGGTCAGCCGTTCGGAGGCCGTGGCATCGCCCTCGTCGGCAATATCGTCAGCAGTACGCGCAAAGGCATAAATAGCGGCAATCGGTGGCCGCAGCGCGGGCGGGCACAAGAGCGAGGCCACCGGAAAATTTTCGTAATGGGTAATAGCTTGAGGTTTGGTCACAGACCTGATTGTCGCTTGACAAGCAGCGCCGCTATCGCCTAGATTACTAACCAGTCAGTCAGTAACTACCCGCTACTCTGGATTTCTCCATGTCCTTTTTGTCCGCACCACCGTCCCGCAGGGGGCTTTTTTGGGTTTGTGCCGCCACTTTCTGCTTGGCGGCCTGCTCCCGGCCCGAACCTGCCCCTGAGCCACTGCGTGCCGTCAAGCTGCTCACGGTGGGGGCCAACGCCTTGCAAGCACAGCAAGAATATGCGGGCGAGGTGCGCGCGCGCACCGAGTCGCGGCTGGGCTTTCGTGTGGCGGGCAAAATCGTGCTGCGCCCAGCAGAACTGGGGGCGCATGTGCGCCCCGGTGAACTGCTGGCGCAGCTCGATCCACAAGACTACCAACTGGCAGCGCAGGCAGCGCAGGCCCAAGTCACGGCAGCACAAACACAGCAAGAACTGGCCGCTGCCGACTACCAACGCTACGCCCGTCTGCAAGCGCAAAACTTTATCAGCGGTGCTGAATTAGAACGTCGCGAAGCCACCCTCAAGGCCGCCCAAGCCACGCTGGCCCAAGCCCGCGCCCAAGCCTCGGCACAAGGCAACCAAACCGGCTATACCCGCCTGCTGGCCGATGTGGCCGGTGTGATTACCGCCATCGAGGCAGAACCCGGTCAAGTCGTGGCTGCGGGTGCGCCGGTGCTGCGCTTGGCCCACGATGGCCCACGCGATGTGGTATTTGCCGCGCCCGAAGACAAAGTGGCCGCCCTGCGCACGGGCCAAGCGGTGCAAGTGCGGCCTTGGGTGCAGGGGGCCTTGTTGCCGGGGCGTATCCGTGAAGTAGCGGCCAGCGCCGATCCCGCCACCCGCACCTATGCCGTCAAGGTGGCATTAGAGGGGGCCAACCCGCCAGCGCTGGGGGCCACGGTGTATGTGCTTCCGCAGTCTTTAGGCCGAGCCAGTCAGGCCGCTATCACCCTGCCTACCACCGCACTGCTGCAACAAGGCAATGGCACCGCCGTCTGGGTGTACGACCCAGCCACCAGCACGGTGCGCCTGCAAAAAATAGAAGTGGCTACAGCCGATGGCAATGCCGCCGTGGTGGCCTCTGGCCTCACCCCCGGCATGCAGGTGGTAGCTACCGGCGTGCATGTGCTGTCGCCGGGGCAAAAAGTGACTGTGTACCAGCCCAAAACCGGGGTTGCAACTGGCGTTGTTTCTTCTCAGCATTAAACCGCCATGACTACCCCGACCAAGCCAGAGGGCTTTAACCTCTCCCAGTGGGCGCT
>JAIESZ010000063.1 GCA_019745615.1 Burkholderiaceae bacterium | reverse complement strand
CGTGGCATGACGATGAGCCAAGAGCTTGTGGCCACGCTGCGTAACCAGTATCCCGATGGGGTGCCAGAGGATGAACTCGATGCCCTAGAAGACCGCTTGACCGTGCGCGGCAGGTTGCGTGTAGTGGCTGGGGGTGGTCTATGAGCCTCAACCTGACCTTAGAGCAATTGGGCCTGAGCCAGCGCGAAGTGGCCCTGCACACGGGGTTGAGTCAGTCCACCGTGAGCCGTATCAATGCAGGGCAATGGCCTGACCGCAATCCCCATCAAGCACGCCAGCGCCTAGCGCAGTGCTTGCGCCAGCACGGTGCCAGCGCCGAACAACTGATGGCCCTGTTTGCCAGCACCCCCACAAAGAAATTGGCATTGCAGGTCTCGCACACCTGCAATGCCGTCCCCGAGGTCTCTTTGGAGGCCCAAATCAACCCTAGCAATGAGGAAGACCCGATGCTACTGCAAAACGAATCTTTAACCCCCGAAGCCCGCAAGCACTTTGCTTTGCCGCGCAATCCGTTTGTGGACGATGTGCAAAGCCCGGATGATGTCTATCAAACCCCCAGCGTGCGCTATGTGCGTGCGGCGCTGATGGATTGCGCTCAGCACCACGGCTTCTTAGCGGTAGTAGGCGAGAGTGGCGCAGGCAAAACCACGCTGGCCGAGGACTTGGAAGAGCGCATCAAGGCCGAGCGCCGCGATGTGCTCATCATCCGGCCCTATGTGCTGGCGATGGAAGAAACCGACAGCAAGGGCAAGACCCTCAAAAGCAATGCGATTGCTGAGTCCATTGCGCGGGCCTTGAACTCTACGGCGGTTTTGCCCAATAGCCCACAGAAGCGGTTTGCCCACATCCACAGCCTGCTCAAGGCCAGCCGCAATGTAGGGCGTCACCATTTGCTGCTGATCGAGGAGGCCCATTGCCTACCAACACCAACGCTCAAACACCTCAAGCGCTTTTTGGAGCTCAAGGACGGGATGCAGCGGCTGCTGGGCATTGCCTTGATTGGGCAGCCAGAACTGCGCGAGCGCTTGAGTGGTCACAACGCAGAATTGCGCGAAGTAGTGCAGCGTTGTGAAGTAGTGGAGTTGGAGCCGCTGGATACCGAGTTAGAGGGCTACCTGCGCCACAAGTTGGGCCGCTTTGGTATCCAGTACGACGCCGTGATGGCACCGGATGCAGCAGATGCTATCCGCGCCCGCCTGATTCATATGCCCCGTGGTGGCCGCGCCTCGGATGCACGCAGCATTTGCCACCCGCTGGTGGTGAACAACTTGCTTTGCCGCGCCATGAATGCCGCCGCCCGCACAGGCTGGCCGCAGGTGGATGCCCAAGTGATTGCGGGGTGCTGATATGACGACCGATCTGCATTGCCCCGCTTGTGGGACACACCTAGAGTTGATGGCCTTGTTTGCCCATGAAGTCGATCAGCGCGCCGTGGAGCGCCTGATTGCCATCAGCGTACCGCTGGGCCAGCAGGTGCTGCAATACATCAGCCTGTTTACACCACCCAAAACCCGCTTGACCCTGCCCAAGAAAATCAAGCTGTTGCTGCAATTGCTGCCAGATTTAGAACGCGGAGCCATCAACTACAAAGGCCGGGAGTGGTTGCTACCTCGGTCTGCATGGGGGCAGGCCATTGAGCAGATGCTGGCGGCCCGTGATGCCGGGCGTCTGGAACTGCCTATGAAGGGGCATGGCTATCTGTACGCGATTCTGGCGGGGCAGGCCGACAAACATGAGGCAGCACAAGAGCAAGAGCAGCAGTTGCAACAGCGTACTGCGCCACGGCCTGCCGCCGTCACCGTGCGGGGCCAAGGGGTGGCTATTGCTGATGCGCTGCAACGCGATCCGGCGCTGCTGAAAATAGAGGCCGATAGCCGAAAAGCAGGGGCCATGCCAGAGGAGGTGCGCCAGCGGTGGGCAGAAATGCTCCGCCCAAAAGGTGTCACGCCATGAGCCAAACCCTAGCAATCGTGCGCCGTGGCCTATGTGCGGCACTGGCGTTGGCGGTGTCGGGGGTGTGTGCCGTGATGGCCGCTGCTGCGGCTGTCGAGCGGGCAGCTACCAGCGACGACCGAACTGTGGTGACCGCCGTGGCGGTGGCACTGGTACTGGGTGCCCATATGCTGCCAGCGCTGGCACGGCGCAACCGTTTGGCGCAAGCCCTGTTTATGGGCTGTGTGGCAGCAACGCTGTATCACCATGCCCATTACTTTGCCGGGGTGCAAGAGCGGGCCGGTGTGCAACGGGCGGCAGTGGTAGCACCCAGCGGACACACACAGGCGTTGCAGTTTGAGTTGCAGGCTCATGCGGCCACCCGTGCTGTGCCTGCCGTGGCAGCTGATCTGGCCCAAGCCAGTGCCAAATTGGCGCAGGCACAAGCCGGGTTGGCACGGTGCACGGCTCAGTCGGGGGAACGTTGCCACAGCGCCCAAGCCAGTGTGTTGGCTGCCGACGCACGGGTGCAAGCGCTGCAAGACGAGCGCTCTAGCGCCCAGCGTGCTGCTGCACTGCGCACCCAACTGGCCGATGCTGCTGCTGGGCAAGACCGCCAGCGGGCAACACAAGCCACCGACCCCGTCGATGCCCGCCTGGCATCTATCACCGGGCTGGAAGTGGGTACGGTGGCGTTGGTCTCGGCTTTGGTGCAAAGCCTGCTGCTGGAGTTGATGGCGGCTTTGCTGTGGACGCTGGCCCTGCCCGCCACAGCGGCCATCCAAACCCAAGCTGTAGCAGCCCCGGCGGTGGCTACCGCAGTGCCACCTATCAGCCAGCCGGTGGTACTTCCCCCAGCACTTCCAGCAGCACTGCCTGCCCACACTGCTGTTTTACCCCTCCTGCAATGGCAACACCTCCGAAACGTGGCCTTGCGCTGGCGATGTTGGCCTAGCCAGTGGCGTGACCGCCTGACTGCATTGATACCTCCCGCGCTTGTTCAAACCCTTGTCCGAAAGATGCCCCATGACTTCCAGCACCACCCCCATGCCACAACGCAACCCCCATGCCATGCGCGTGCAACGCCTTCTTGAGCATATTGCCAGCCGGGCACCGTATGGCTGCCGCCTACCGGAATTGGCAGAAGTGGTGTTTGGTTTTTCCCATTACTTCAGTGATGGCGCTTTGAATGGGCTGGTTGAAAGCCTCAATGGGCTGGCCCGTGAGGGGCGATTAACGGTGCGCGGTGATGGCCTTACCCGATGCTGGTACAGCGCAACGCAACAGGAGGCACTACCTGCCGCCATCGTGCCGCCCCGGCAGGTGCAGGTGATGGCGGGGCACTACGCCCCGGACTCTTGGCAGCCTGCACGGGCAGGGGCACAGGAGCACTTGGGCGCACCCAGCCGCCGGGGCGATGAGCGCCTAGCGTATCGGGGCAGCTATGTGCGGGGCTGACACGCCGACCTTCAACTTTTACCCACTACCTATAGGAGAAATCTGACATGACTGAAACCACAACCATCCCCCCCGGCTACTGGCAAGATGCCAATGGCAACTTGGTGCCCGAGAGCAAGATCAAGGACATCGACAAACTGCGCCATCAAGTGGTGACGGATTTGTGCCGTATGGCCCAAGACAGCTCTGCGAGCTTGGCTAAGTTCAAACTGGATGCCATGCAAGAGGTAGCGGCACTGGTCGCCACCAGCTTAGAACAGTACGGCGTGAAAAGTGGCGGCAACAAGGGCAATGTCACGCTGGTGAGTTTTGATGGCAAGTTCAAGTTGGTGCGCCAAATGCAAGACCGGATTGTCTTTGGCGAGCAGCTGATGGCAGCCAAGGCCCTGATTGACGAATGCGTGCAAACTTGGAGCCAAGGGGCCAGTGACAACATCCGTGTGTTGGTCAACCACGCCTTTCAGACCGACAAGGAGGGCAAGATCAACACGGGCCGGGTGTTGAGCCTGCGCCGTTTGGACATCAAAGATGAGGCTTGGCAGCAGGCCATGCAGGCCATCGCTGACAGTATGCAAACGGCCAGCACCAAGCCGTACATCCGGTTTTACCAGCGCCACGAGGCCACGGGTGAATACCTTCCCATCAGTTTGGATGTAGCCGCTGTGTGAGACCCTGATTCATAGCGATTCCTAGGCCATTTTTAGCCTCCAAAAGGCTAAAGATGGCCATGCGCCAGTCCAACACTTTCTAACGGCCCTGCGGGCCTTTTTTGGGTTTTGCTTATGTCCAAGCATATTGCCGCTATCCATGTACTCAAGTCCAAGTTGCAGCTATCAGATGACGATTACCGGGCGCTGCTGTACCAACTCACGGGAAAAATCAGCAGCAAAGCCATGAGCGAGGCCCAACGCTATCAGGTGCGAGACCATTTGCAGCATCTGACCGAGCGTATGGGATTGGCCCCGGCTACTGCGCGGCGGCCCATGTCGGCTGCGGCCTTTGCCCAATCCAAGGAGGATGCCAGCCCAAAGGAGCGCAAGGTATGGGCACTGTGGCACCAGTTGGGACGCGATGGCCTGTTGAGCAACACCAGCGCGCAGGCGCTCAATGCTTGGGTAGAGCGCACCGTGCATATCAGTGCGTTACGCTTCGCTACTGGTGCTCAGTTGGATACGCTGATTGAGGCGCTAAAACAATGGCAGGAGCGTGGACATGATGGAAAGGTTGTTTGATCGCATTGACTTGAGTGCTGTAGGCGCGGAACGTTTGCAGCCACTAGAGGCGCTGATGATGCCGGAGTGGCCGCAGGTGTGGCGCGACTTTGCCACCAGTCATTACTTGACCTTGCTGTCGGCACCGGGGGCTAACGAGGTGCCTATGCCCAAGTTGGCTAGTTTGGCCGTGGAATTGGCTCGTGGCATTGCGCAAGACATGAGTGGTACTCAACCATACATCCCAAGTGGTGAACGGCTGAGTGTCAATGCCAGAACGCAGCACGTCATGGCATTGTTAGGGCAAGGCCAAAGCTACCATGAGGTGGCAAAGGCTACTGGACTGACGGCATCACGCATTCGCAAAATTGAGACCAAGCAGCGTCGCCAGCAGATGGCAGCACGTCAAGGCTGTTTGCTTCTGGATTGAGTTTCCTGCCTGTATGACTACACCCCGCCGCGCTTTGCGTGTGCGGGGTTTTGGTTTTTGGTCTGTCATCTAAATTTGTCGCCTGCCATTGGTGACAAACACGGGGCACAAGCCACAGTGCAGGTATGCCCAGCCCTGCACCCACTGTTACACCCCCACAGACCCCGCCATCGGCACTGCTGCCCGATGGCATCGAGATTTTTCGCGCTGGTACGCACATTGATGATGCGGGTGTAGCGCACCATTTCTCCCAAGCTGATCTGGCAGCAATGGCCAGCAGCTACCGGCCCACGCTTCGTGAGGCTCCGCTGACCGTAGGTCACCCCAAAGACAACCTGCCCGCCTATGGCTGGGTGCAGTCCTTGAGCGCCACGCCTACTGGCACGCTAGCCATGAATGCCAGCCAAGTCGAGCCGCAGTTTGCCGAGATGGTGGCTGCCGGGCGCTTCAAAAAGCGCAGCGCATCGTTTTATCCGCCTGCCTCTCCGCACAACCCTACGCCCGGCCAATGGTATTTGCGCCATGTGGCCTTCCTTGGCGCGCAGCCGC
This sequence comes from Burkholderiaceae bacterium, assembly GCA_019745615.1. Classification (GTDB taxonomy): domain Bacteria; phylum Pseudomonadota; class Gammaproteobacteria; order Burkholderiales; family Burkholderiaceae_C; genus Simplicispira. The sequence goes on along the minus strand of JAIESZ010000063.1, from coordinate 82 downwards.
CAGCAGTGCCGGGGCTGAAAGACATCCAGTTTTCTCAAGGTGACGCTACCGGCGACGCCATTCACTTCTCCGAACCGCTGAC
>JAIESZ010000372.1 GCA_019745615.1 Burkholderiaceae bacterium | reverse complement strand
GCGTAGAAGTGGCGTAGTTCTGTTTGCAGGCTGCGCCGGTGGGCGTTATGCCTCGTCACACTCTACCGGCAGGGCAGGAAAGCGCACGGTAAACAAGGCCCCCGGCGGGGTTTGGCCGGGGTGGGCATCATCCAAACTGACCTCGGCACCATGTTGTCGGGCGATTTCCAACACAATCGGCAGCCCCAGCCCAGAGCCATCGGCCTCCGTGCCCAAGGCGCGGTAAAAGGGTTGGAACACCAGCTCGCGCTCGGCCTCTGGCACCCCCGGCCCAGAGTCTTCTACCTGCAACACCACACTTCGCGTTTCTGGCTCGACCAACACGCGGGCCGTAACGACGCCCGGATGCTCGGCGGTGGAGGGCGTGTAATGGATGGCGTTGTCCACCAAATTGCGCACCAGCTCCATCAGCAAGGTCGGGTTGGCCTCTAGCCGCACGCCTGCATCACCGGGTTCGGCACCGTCGTAGCCCAAATCAATGCGCTTGTCTAAGGCTCTGGGCACCGAGTCGCGCACCACCTCAATCACCAGCTGCGCTAAATCGCAAGGCTGGCGCGGCATCACGGCACCGCTGCCCTCGGCGCGGGCCAGCGCCAGCAACTGGTTCACGGTGTGGGTGGCGCGGATGCTAGAGCGCCCAATCTGCTGCAAAGAGCGTTTCAGCTCTTCGGTGCTGGTGCCCTCGCGCTGGGCCAAGTCGGCTTGCATCCGCAGCCCAGCCAAGGGCGTTTTAAGCTGGTGCGCCGCGTCGGCCAGAAAGCGTTTTTGCGTCGCCAAAGAGTCGTGCAGGCGGTTGAGCAAATCGTTCACCGCATCCACCAAGGGCGCTACCTCCAGCGGCACCGCCTTGTGGTCTAGCGGGCTCAAATCATCGGGGCTGCGGGCGCGGATGCGCTCTTCCAGTTGGTGCAGGGGCCGAATACCACGCGCCAGCGCCAGCCACACCAACAACACCGCCAGCGGCAAAATGATGAACTGCGGCAGCATCACGCCCTTGATGATTTCGGTAGCCAGCACGCTGCGTTTCTCGCGGGTTTCGGCCACTTGCACCAAGGCCAACCCTTTGCTGGTGATGGGCAAACGCACCCAAATATAGGCCACGCGGATATCAATGCCGCGCAGTTCAGCATCACGCAGCCGCACTTGCGAGGTGTTGGGGATTTCATCCTCTGGCGGCATGGGCAAATCACGCTCGCCCGACAGCAACTGGCCGCGTGGCCCCACCACTTGGTAGTACACGATGTCAGAGTCATCGGCGCGCAAAATCTCGCTGGCCGGTTGTGGCAGATTGAACTGCACCTTGCCCCGGTACACCGTGACCAATTGCGCCAGCGCTTGGGCGTTGTACTCCAGCGCCCGGTCAAACGGCTTGTTGGCAATGCCTTGGGCCACCAGCCACGTCAGCGCCAAACTGATCGGCCACAGCAGCAGCAGCGGCGTGAGCATCCAGTCTAGGATTTCACCAAACAAGGAGCGCTGTTCGCGCTGGAAGATTTTCAAAGCAAAGACCACGCAAAAAGAGGGCCGCTGCTGCCGTCAGCTCGGAATTTTTTCGAGGCAGTAACCTAAGCCGCGCACGGTAGCAATGCGAATGGGGTCTTTTTCGATTTTCTTGCGCAGGCGGTGGATATAGACCTCAATGGCATTGTTGCTCACTTCCTCGCCCCACTCGCACAGGCGCTCGACCAGTTGGTCTTTGCTCACCAAGCGCCCAGCGCGTTGCAGCAACACCTCTAGCAGGCCCAGTTCACGCGCCGACAGTTCCACCATCTTGCCGTCAATCGTGGCTACCCGGCCAGCTTGGTCATACACCAACGGGCCGTGGCGGATAGTAGAACTGCCCCCGCCAGCGCCCCGGCGCACCAAGGCGCGCACCCGCGCCTCCAGCTCTTGCAAGCTAAACGGCTTGGCCATGTAATCATCAGCACCAAAATCTAACCCCTTGACGCGCTCTTCTACGCTATCGGCAGCCGTCAAAATCAGCACCGGCAAGGCCGAACCCCGGCTGCGCAAGCGCTTGAGCACCTCTAGGCCATGCACCTTGGGCAGGCCCAAATCCAAAATCAGCAAATCAAACTCATGGTTGGTCATCAGGGCAGCATCGGCCTCGCCACCACTGGCTACATGGTCTACCACTGCCCCTGAGCTGCGCAGGGTACGCAACAGGCCATCGGCCAGCACTTGGTCATCTTCGGCAATCAAAATGCGCATGGAAAAAATCCTGTGTCAGGTCGGTGAAAGGTGCCAATTCTAGAAGCGTGTGACGCCATACAGAGCGCAAACACCTTCTTAGGGTACATAACTGCCCGCATAGGCTTCTAGCCCCAGCGCCACCACAGCGGCTACATCGTGGCCCACCTCGGCACGAAATTCTGTTTCGGCCTGTGCCACGGCGTCTCGAAACCCTTGCAGCCACGCCAAGCCCACCGGCGTAAAGCACACCCGCCGCGCCCGGCCATCACGGGGGTCGGGGGTGCGCGTTACCAGCCCCCACGCCACACACTGATCGACCAAATCGGCCATCGCCTGCTTGCTCATGCCCGCACGCTGCGCCAAATCGCCCAGCCGGTCGCCCTGCAAGGATAAATGGCGCGTGATATGGATATGGGCGGCGCTGATCTGATCTCGCGCTGCCAGATTGGACAGCGCCAGCGGCACTTCGGGGTTGTGTGCCATCAGTTGCAGCACTCTGGCATCAAAACGGCGCAAAGCATGGCCCATCAAGCGGCCCAGATGGGTCTGACGCCAGCCATCGTCTTGCAGCAATAAAGGAAGGTGTTCGGGCACAGAAACTGTCAGGCAAACTGACTAAAAAATGGTTTTTTGTATTCTAACCATCCGATAAACTTGCGCTCAAGCCAGTCCACACCCTTGTTTCCCTGGAACCCGGCTTACCAGCCAACCCCTTGATTTTTCAGGAGATATTTATGAGCACCCCCACCACACGCAGCATGCCCGCCGACAGCGATAAAGCCAAAGCCTTGGCCGCCGCCTTGGCCCAAATCGAAAAGCAATTTGGCAAGGGCACCATCATGCGCCTTGATGAAGGCGAGGTGATTGAAGACATCCAAGTGGTATCTACCGGCTCTTTGGGGCTAGACATTGCCTTGGGCGTGGGCGGCCTGCCACGGGGCCGCGTGATTGAGATTTATGGCCCTGAATCGTCGGGCAAAACCACCCTGACGCTGCAAGTGATTGCTGAAATGCAAAAAATTGGCGGCCAGTGCGCCTTTGTGGATGCCGAACACGCGCTTGACATCCAATATGCGCAAAAACTGGGCGTACACCTCGAAGACTTGCTCATTAGCCAGCCCGACACCGGCGAGCAAGCGCTAGAAATTGTCGATAGCCTCGTGCGCTCTGGTGCCGTCGATTTGATCGTGATTGACTCGGTGGCCGCCCTCACACCCAAAGCCGAATTGGAAGGCGACATGGGCGACAGCCTGCCCGGCCTGCAAGCGCGGCTGATGAGCCAAGCGCTGCGCAAGCTCACCTCCAGCATTAAAAAGACCAACTGCACCGTCATCTTCATCAACCAGATTCGCATGAAGATTGGCGTGATGTTTGGCAGCCCCGAAACCACCACCGGCGGCAATGCGCTCAAGTTTTACGCCTCGGTGCGTCTGGATATCCGCCGCACGGGTGCCATCAAAAAGGGCGAAGAAGTCATCGGTAACGAGACCAAAGTCAAGGTGGTGAAGAACAAGGTAGCGCCCCCGTTCAAAACCGCTGAGTTTGATATTTTGTTTGGCGAGGGCATCTCGCGCGAGGGCGAAATCATCGACATGGGCGTGGCCGCCAAGCTGATCGAAAAATCGGGCGCTTGGTACGCCTACGGCGGCGAGAAAATCGGCCAAGGCCGCGACAACGCCCGTGAGTTTCTGCGCGAAAACCCACCGCTGGCCTACGAAATCGAAAACAAGGTGCGCACCAGCTTGGGCATCGCCCTGTTGCCAGCTAGCACTGCCCCCAGCCCTGCGGTCAGCGCAGACGTGGTAGCCGCCCCCGCCCCACGTGGCCGCAAAGCAGAGGCCAAAGCCGAGCCAGCGCCGCAGCAAGACTGACACCGCCTAACCCAGCATGGCCACCATCCGCCCGCCCCTATCGCTCAAAGGCCGCGCCTTGCGCTATTTGGCCGGGCGCGAGCATTCGCGCTTAGAGCTAGAGCGCAAACTCACGCCCCATGTGCAAGAGGGCGAGGACTTGCCTGCGCTGCTGGATTATTTGCAGGCACAGGGTTTTATCAACGAAGCGCGGGTGATGGAGTCACTGTTACACCAAAAAGCTGGACGCATGGGGGCGCTGCGCCTGCGCCAGCAACTGCGCGCCAAGGGTTTGGATGCAGAAGCGGTAGAGCAGGCGCTCACCGAACTGCAACAACGCCCCGAAGGCAGCGAGCTAGAACGGGCCCAAGCCCTGTGGCAAAAGCGCTTTGGTCAAACGCCAACAGACGCTAACGAGCGCCTACGGCAGATGCGATTTTTGGCGGCACGGGGGTTTTCTTCGGATGCCGTGCGCCGTGCCGTGCCGCGCCTTGGCAGTGACTGACGCGGCGCAGCGGCACCTCAACTCAACTCAGCACGTCAAGGTCTTCCAGACCAATACCGTTGACACGGGCACCCACCACCGTCACCGAGGCTTGATCGCCCATCTCCAACACCAGATCATCGCCTTGCCAGCGCAAGTCGGTAACCCGTTGTGCCAACTCTTGCACCGAGTTGACGCCTTGGCCCATGTCAAACACCAGCCGGTCATGCTGGTTGTGGTGGAAATCACCAATCGTCACATGGCCCCAATCGCGCACCACAAAGGTGTCGGCCCCTTGGCCACCCAAAGCCGGGTCTTGGCCCGCACGCACGGCCAGATGGTCGTCGCTATCGCCACCCCGGTCATACAGGGGTTGGGTCGTGACGGGGGCAGTACCACCACTGGCCGCCGAAGTGCTAGGCAGCCACTGCTCAGAAAACTTGGCGTACAGGCCATCGCCGTCGAGATCGACATAGCGGGTGACTTCTTGGCCGTAGGCTTTGGTTTCAGTCTTGACAACCTCTGTGCCTTGGACGGTGTACGCCTCATTGGCGTCAATGCGTTCATTTTTCATCACCCCATGCTCAGTTTTGAGCACTTGCGTGACCTGCCCATTGACGATGCCAAAATCGTACAGCTTGTACGGGCTTTGCGTTGTGGCCGTGGGGGCCGTAGAGGTGGGGATGGTGGCCGTGTTCGTACCATCGTGGCTGTCGGAGCCGTTTTCGTCGTTGTGGCTGCTGTTGCTGGTGTGGCTCTCATTACGGGACATGGTGGGTTCTCCTGAACGTCATCCGCAAAAACCCTGCGGCATGGGCATCTCTTGATGCCCTGCATCTTGCAAGCCACAGCTTAAGAGCGGATGAACAGCCACCCTGCCCGCAGCCAGTGCCTTACCAGCCCAGCATCAGCCCCAGGTTTTGCACCGCTGCGCCGCTAGCACCCTTGCCTAGGTTGTCTAGGCGCGCAATCAGCACCGCTTGGCGGTGCTCTTCATTGGCAAACACGCGCAGTTCTAGCTCGTTGGTGCCTGCCAGCGTATCGGCGGCCAGCTTCAAATCATCGGTGGGCGGCAGCACCTT
>JAIESZ010000137.1 GCA_019745615.1 Burkholderiaceae bacterium | reverse complement strand
TTTACCATTGGTAGCCTTGCCACCCACGACACCCTGTGCCGCGAGTTAGCACGGCTGGCCGATTGCATGGTGGTGGCACTGGACTACCGCTTGGCACCCGAATACCGCTTTCCTACCGCCTGCCATGATGCTTGGGATGCACTGCAATGGTTGGCGCTGCACGCCGCTACCCTAGGCGCTGATGCCTCCCGGTTGGCAGTGGGCGGCGACAGCGCGGGCGGCACGCTGGCTGCCGTCAATGCCATTTTGGCTCGCGATGTGGGGTTGCCATTGGCGCTGCAGTTGCTGTTTTACCCCGGCTGTGCCGCGCACCAAGATACCCCCTCCCACGCCACCTATGCACGCGGCTTGGTGCTGGAAGAGCCTGCCATCAGTTGGTTCTTTGGCAACTATGTGCAAACCCGGCAAGAGCGCGAAGACTGGCGTTTTGCGCCACTGCTGGCCCCGGATGTCGAAGGCGTGGCACCGGCTTGGATGGGGCTGGCCGAATGCGACCCGCTGGTAGATGAAGGCGTGGATTACGCCGACAAGCTACGGCTGGCCGGGGTGCCGGTGGATTTAGAAATCTACCGGGGCGTGACCCATGAATTTATCAAAATGGGCCGCGCTATCCCAGAAGCACGCACCGCCCACGCCGATGCTGCCCGCGCCCTGCGCCAAGCCTTTACCCCGGAATAAAAATGATGCAACGTACTGATTTTCGCTGCCTACACCGTATGCGCGTGCGCTGGATTGAAGTCGATAGCCAAAAAATCGTCTCTAGCCCACACTACCTGATGTATGTTCAGAGTGCCATCTTAGATTACTGGCGTGCTTTGGCCCTGCCCTATGAATCGGGTGTAGCCTTGCTGGGTGGCGAGCTGGTGATGAGAAAATGCACCCTCGAATACCACGCCTCAGCCCGGCTAGACGATGTGCTCGAAGTGGGTCTGCGCTGTGTGCGGGTGGGCAACTCTTCGGTGCAACTGGAGGCCGGTATTTTCCGGGGCGAGCAGTTGCTGGTGTCGGCAGAAATCATCGCCGTGTTTATCGATTTAGCCGCGCACAGCAGCCGCCCGGTGCCCGTCGGCCTGCGCACGCTATTAGAGAGCTTTGAGGCCGGCCACCACATGGCAGAAGTGCGCACCGGCGATTGGCAGCAACTGGGTGACGACGCACTGGCCTTGCGCACTGCCGTTTTTGTCCAAGAGCAAGGCATTGCGCCAGAACTCGAACTCGATAGCCAAGACCTGCACTGCGTCCACGCCGTGGTCTACAACCGCCTAGGCCAAGCCATTGCCACCGGGCGGCTGTTGCCAGCCCAAGACGGCATAGGCCGCATAGGCCGCATGGCCGTACACCAAGCGCTGCGCGGTGCCCACTGGGGCCAAGAACTGCTCCAGACCCTGCTGGAGGCGGCACGCAGCCGGGGCGATGTTTGTGTCGAGCTGCATGCCCAATGCACGGCGGTGCCCTTCTACCTCCGCGCCGGTTTTGTTCCCCGTGGCGAGCCATACGAAGAAGCGGGCATCACCCACATCACTATGGAGCGCCCACTGCGCGGCACAGCCTTGGGCGCTGATGACTTGACCGCCATCGTTTAAGCATCCAAAAACAAAGGCCAGCCGCCCCACCGGACGCTGGCCTTGTGCCAACAGCTTGCGCTGCTAGGGTTTAACGGGCAGCCGCTTCTTCTGGCTCTGCCGGTTCGGCTTTGGCGGCGCGCTCCTTCTTCGTCAGGGGCTGGATGTCGAGTTTGACTTCTGGAGTCTCGACGCCCTTGTCGTCCTTCTTGAGCTCCACATCGACCGTCAAACGGCCACCATCGACCAGGCGGCCAAACAGCAGCTCATCGGCCAAAGCGCGGCGGATGGTGTCTTGGATCAGACGCTGCATGGGGCGTGCGCCCATCAGCGGATCAAAGCCCTTCTTCGCCAAGTGCTTGCGCAGCGCATCGGTAAAGGTGACTTCCACCTTTTTCTCGGCCAGTTGGGTTTCAAGCTGCAACAAGAACTTATCGACCACGCGCAAAATGACCTGCTCATCGAGCGCCTTGAAACCGACGATGGCATCAAGCCGGTTGCGAAACTCTGGCGTGAACAAGCGCTTGATGTCGGCCATCTCGTCACCGGCTTCGCGCTGGGTGGTAAAGCCGATGGTGGCTTTGTTCATGGTCTCGGCCCCCGCGTTGGTCGTCATGACAATGATGACATTGCGGAAGTCGGCCTTGCGCCCGTTGTTGTCGGTCAGGGTACCGTGGTCCATCACCTGCAACAGCACGTTGAAGATGTCGGGGTGCGCCTTTTCGATTTCATCAAGCAGCAGCACAGAATGCGGCTTTTTGGTGATGGCCTCGGTCAGCAAGCCACCTTGGTCAAAGCCGACATAGCCGGGGGGCGCACCAATCAGGCGGCTGACGGCGTGGCGCTCCATGTACTCGGACATATCAAAGCGGATCAGCTCAATGCCCAAAATGTAGGCCAGTTGCCGCGCCGCTTCGGTTTTGCCCACACCCGTGGGGCCACTGAACAAGAAGGCACCAATGGGCTTGTCGGGTTTGCCCAAGCCCGAACGCGCCATTTTGACGCTAGAGGCCAACACTTCCAGCGCCTTGTCTTGGCCGAAAACCACGCTTTTCAGGTCGCGCTCTAGCACTTGCAATTTGCCCCGGTCGTCATTGGAGACATTGGCTGGGGGAATGCGCGCAATTTTGGCAACGATCTCTTCGATCTCAGTTTTACCAATGGTTTTCTTGCGCTTGCTGGCTACCAAAATACGCTGGGCGGCACCGGCCTCGTCGATCACGTCAATCGCCTTGTCGGGCAAATGGCGGTCGTTGATGTATTTAGCGCTGAGTTCAGCCGCTGCTTGCAGGGCTGCCGCCGCGTATTTGACGCTGTGGTGCTCTTCAAAGCGCGATTTCAGGCCCTTGAGGATATCGATGGTTTCGGCCACGCTAGGCTCGACCACATCCACCTTTTGGAAGCGCCGCGACAGCGCCGCATCTTTTTCAAAAATGCCACGGTATTCGGTAAAGGTGGTGGCCCCAATGCACTTGAGCACGCCGGCACTCAGCGCGGGTTTGAGCAGATTCGAGGCATCCATCGTGCCACCAGAGGCCGCGCCAGCACCAATCAGGGTATGGATTTCGTCAATAAACAGCACGGCGTGCGGCTTGTCTTTGAGAGCCTTGAGCACGGCCTTGAGGCGCTGCTCAAAATCGCCCCGATACTTGGTACCAGCCAGCAGCGCGCCCATGTCCAGCGAGTAAACCGTGGCCTCGGCCAAGATTTCGGGCACATCTTTTTGCGTGATGCGCCAAGCCAAGCCCTCGGCGATGGCGGTTTTGCCCACACCCGCCTCACCCACCAGCAGCGGGTTGTTTTTGCGGCGGCGGCACAAAATTTGGATGGTGCGCTCAACCTCAAAATGGCGGCCAATCAGCGGGTCGATTTTGCCGTCTTTGGCCAACTGGTTGAGGTTTTGCGTGTACAGCTCCAGTGGCGAGGCTTTCTCGCTCTTTTCGCTGTGCGCGGCTTCTTCGCCTTCGGGGCCAGCGCCTTCGGGGTTTTTGGCCGGTTCAGGTGGCTCGCTCTTTTTGATGCCGTGGGCAATAAAGTTGACCACATCGAGGCGCGTGACGCCCTGCTGGTGCAGGTAGTACACGGCGTGCGAGTCTTTCTCGCCAAAAATAGCCACCAGCACATTGGCACCGTTGACCTCTTTTTTGCCACTGCCCGTAGACTGGACGTGCATGATGGCGCGCTGGATGACGCGCTGAAAGCCCAGCGTGGGCTGGGTATCGACTTCATCGATACCGGCCACTTGGGGCGTGTTGTCTTTAATAAAGTGGGCCAGCGCGGTGCGCAGATCGTCCATATTGGCCGAACAGGCACGCAACACCTCGGCGGCGCTGGGGTTATCGAGCAGTGCGAGCAACAGGTGCTCCACGGTAATAAATTCGTGGCGTTGCTGGCGGGCCTCAACAAAGGCCATGTGCAAGCTGACTTCCAGTTCTTGGGCAATCATGTGAACTCCTTTGTGCTTGCGGGAAAGTGGACTGTATTTGGGGACGGCAGCGGTTTATTCAACCGGCTCGCTCAAGCATTGCAAGGGATGGCCTGCCTGATGGGCCGCCTCCATCACCTGATCGACCTTGGTGGCAGCAATGTCACGTGAATAAATGCCGCACACCCCTTTGCCATCGAGATGGATTTTGAGCATGATCTGGGTGGCCGCTTCGCGGTCTTTGCCAAAAAATTCTTGCAACACCACAATGACAAACTCCATCGGTGTGTAATCGTCGTTGAGCATGACGACCCGGTACATCTGTGGCGGCTGGGTTTTTTGCGGCAAACGCTCCAGAACGACGGCATCGCCGTCATCCGACGCAGGCCGACGCACCGCAGGCGCACGGGCAGGGGTGGGGGGTTGTTTTGCCATAAAAATCATTGTAGCGATGCGCGCACATAGGCGCTGAACAAGGGAATCTGAGTATTTTGGCGGTTGGCAGTTTTTCAAGTTTGGCAGGCTATTCATAGACGATGTGGGCCTGCCCAGCCTGTTGCGCCCAAGCGGCCAAAGCGTCATCGCTAGGATAAGTCTGGTAGGTATCGCCCAACTGCACTTGTGCGTTGGTAGCGCCCTCAGGCCCCGCACAAGCGATGGACAAGCGCACCGGCAATCCATACCTCTGCACGTCCCCTTGGGCAGGTTTCTCCTCGCGGCAGGGGTAATCGCGCAGCAAACGGGCCAAGTCGGGGGTGGCCTCACCCACTGCCACTTGGAGGTACTTGCCAAAGCGGCTGCGCGCCGTAGCCAAATCATGCACCTGCTGCACGATAAAGCGGGCCTCAAAGCCGTTGCGCCCCGGTTGCAGGCGGCCAGACACAATCACCAGTTCATCGTCTTGCAGCAGCTCGCGGTAGGTGTTGAGCACCGCTTCGCTGGCCGAGGCTTCCACTTGCGCTGAAGTATCGTCCAGCACCAAGATGCCTTGCTTGCCGCGCATACCGTTGACGACCCGAAAGCCGCCCACAATACCGGCAATGGTTTGCGTATCGCGGGTGTCGCGCAAATCGGCAATGCGGGTACGCACAAAACGGCGCACCTCGGCAGCCACTTCGTCAAACAAATGGCCCGATAGATAAAAGCCCAGCGCGGGTTTTTCGTAGGTCAGGCGCTCTTTCACTCCCCAAGGGGCCACATCGACCAGCTCCGGCTCTTGGGTGCTGGAGCCGTGGGCATCAGCGTCCATGTCAAACAGGCCGCCTTGGTTGGCATTGGCTAGTGTGGTGGTGGCAAAGTCAAATGCCCGGTCAATCGAGGCCGACAACGCGGCGCGATTGGGCTCAATGCTGTCAAAAGCCCCGGCCTTAATCAGGGCATCGACGCTGCGTTTGTTGAGCTTGCTGCGCTCAACGCGCAAGCAAAAATCAAACAAACTGCTAAACGGCCCGCTGCGGTCGCCTTGCGGGCCTTGCCCCTTACCCTTACGGGCATCAACGATGGCGTCAATAGCCGCTTTGCCGGTGCCTTTGACGGCCCCTAAACCGTAGCGGATGGCGGTGTCAGAAATCGGCTCAAAGCGGTAAGCACCCCGGTTCACATCGGGCGGCTCAAAAGA
>JAIESZ010000186.1 GCA_019745615.1 Burkholderiaceae bacterium | reverse complement strand
CGAATGTGCCGCATATGCCTGTGAGTATGGCGTCACCAGCGCGGCGCTTTACGTGGCTGGTGGATGTGCTTTATGACAGGCGCGTGAAGCTGGTGATTTCTGCCGCCGTGCCACCGGAGGAGCTTTATACCGATGGGCCACTGGCGCACGAGTTTCCGCGCACGGTGTCGCGGCTCAACGAGATGCAATCGAAAGAATTTCTGGCATTGGAGCGCCGGGTAGTGGATACCGGATTGACCTGATGCAGATACGTCCATTTTTGCAAGGCTGGCCCCCAATCGGGCTGGCGTGCGCGCTGGTGCTGCTCCACAGCCACAGCGTGGCCCAAACGGATGAGCGCGCCATCTTGCGCCAAGAACGCGCCCAGTTGGATGCGGCCTTGAGGTTGGCCGAAACTGCGTGCCAGCAGCGCTTTGCCGTAGAAGACTGCTTGCGCGCCGAACGGCGCAAAGTGCGCCAAGCCAAGGACGTTTTGCGCACCCGCGAAAACCAACTCGATTTGCAAGAGCGGCGCGAGCGTGCAGCGCAGCGCCTGCAAAGTATCGAAACGCGCCAACGCAAGCATCTACCCACGGACGAAGCTAAAGTGCCCAAAAGAGAAAGAGCTACGTCAAGAAGTGCAGCAGGTCTGGAAAAACGCCGAACAGACCCTCAGTTGGCGGTGATCCGGGCCGAGCAGCGTCAATCGCGCCAGCAAGAGGCGGCACAGCAGGCCACACAAGCACAGCAACAACAACGGGAAAGACTAGCCGCCGCGCAAGCACACAAACAGCAGGTACTGCGCGAACAGGCCGAGCGTGCGCAAAAAGGCCAGCCAGTGGCAGCGCCTTTGCCAATACCGCAGTAGTTACTACCACTGCCGCCTCAGGCGTGTCACCATCACCCAAGGCCAGCACTTCAATTTCCACCAGTGAGTTCTTGGAGTTTAGGTTTATTCTTTATTTCCTTTACTGGTTTTGATGAGCTGAATCAGTTTTTTTGCTATAGAGCGCCTTGATGAGACCAAATTTTATTTGGCTCCAAAAGAGAGAAATGGGGCTTGAGGCTCAATTATTCTGCGTTGTTTTTGGTATGAAACCACTGCTGAAACTGCGCTGCTGGCATCGGCCTAGAGTACAAATAGCCCTGTCCTTCATCGCAGCCTCGGCTGGTCAACCACTGTGCTTGCTCCTCGGTCTCAATGCCTTCGGCAATGGTGGTCAGGCCCAGGCTGCGTGACATCAAAATAATGGCTTCAGCAATCGAGGCGCTGTGGGTGCCGGTCATAAGATCGCGCACAAAACTCTGGTCAATTTTGAGCTTGTGGATGCTGAAGCGTTTCAGATAGGCCAAAGAAGAATAGCCAGTACCAAAATCATCAATCGACAGCCGCACGCCCAGCCCATGCAGTTGCTGTAGGGTGCCAATCACTCTCTCTGGATCTTCGGCCATGACGCTTTCGGTCAGTTCGATTTCTAGCCAGCGTGCATCCAACCCCGTACTCTGCAATACCCTATCGACCCGTTGGGCAAAATCAGGCTGGTTGAACTGCAAAGCCGAGACATTGACCGCCATCACGATGGGCGGCAGCCCCGCTTGCTGCCATGCCTTACATTGACTGGCTGCCGCTTGGAGCACCCAATCACCTATCGGCAAAATCAGGCGGCTTTCTTCGGCAATAGGAATAAATTCAGCGGGTGAGAGCAGGCCCATGTCAGGATGCTGCCAACGGATCAAGGCTTCACAACCTACCACTGCATTAGAGGAGAGTTGTAGCTGGGGCTGAAAATGCAGCAGCAACTCATTGTTGCGCAAGGCCCCATGCAAGGCGTTTTCGAGTTGCAGTACCCTGCTCACCCGCTGCTGCATCTCTGCCTTATGAAAGCGGAAAGTGTTGCCCCCGGCATTTTTGGCGCGGTACATGGCCATGTCGCTGGCCTGCAACAAACTCTCGACATCTTGCCCATCTGCCGGGTAGACCGCAATGCCGATGGAGGGCGGCACCACCAATTGGTGGCCACCAATGGCCATCGGCACGGACAACGCATCGAGCAGCTTTTGTGCGACTGGTCTTGACCCCGTAACCCAGTACCATCGGTATGTTTAATTTACCGCTCGTTTTTCCCTGAACAGCTTGGCTGGCACGTAGCCCAATGCGCTGTGCGGGTGGTAACAATTGTAGTCATCGAACCATTTGGGCAGTTGTGCCATCACTGTTTGCGAGTCCGTCCGCTCGGCCAGTTTGGCATAGTCGCGCTTCAATGTTTTCACGAAACTCTCCGCCATACCGTTGCTTTGCGGGCTGGTCACGGGCGTGGTCAGCGGCTTGAGCCCCAATTGCTTGGCAAAGCTCCTGGTCTGGGCTGCCGTGTAGCAACTCCCGTTATCGGTCAACCATTCAATGGGCTTGGGCGGTTTGCCATTGGGGCCGAACCTGCTCTCGACCGCTTGCATCATCAAGTCGCCCACCAAAGCCGCATCAATGCCTTTGGTGGTGGCTACCCAGCTCATGATTTCCCTGTCACAGCAATCGAGCGCAAACGCCACCCTGACTTTCTCGCCGTTGTCGCATGACAGCTCCAGAGCATCCGAACACCAGCGCACATTGCTATCCTTGACGGCCACTTTGCCCTCGTGCTTTCTGGTGTCTATAGGCTTTTGGCCATGTTGATACAGCAGCCAGCCTTCGTCACGCATCACCCGGTACACCCGCTTGTGGTTGACCCGCTCATGCCCTTGCAGCCGCAAGCGTGCCCAAACACGGCGGTAGCCGTAGGTAGCGCGCTCCTTGACCACGTTGGCAATGGCTTGCTTGACGGCGGTGTCATCATTGCGTGGTGGCGATTTTCTCAAGTCTGCCCATTCAGGCGGACGATTTCTCATCGTCAACACATGGCTGCGCGAGACGCCAAGTGCACTGCAGACGGCTCTCACTGCTCGCCCCCGGGCAATACTGGCGAGCGCGCAATCCACTTTTTTGCTTTGGCCAAGTCCACCGCCTCCTTGAGAATCTCATTCTCCAAAGTCTTGCGCCCAAGTGCGCCTTCGAGTTGTTTGATGCGGCGCAGGGCCTCTTGAAGTTCAGAGGCGGGCACTACGGTTTCGTTGGCACCCACAGCCATCAGCGAGCCTTGCAGGTATGCCTTTCGCCATTGAAAGAGCTGCGCTGCAGTGATGCCAAATTGCCGGGCGACCAATGAGACGGAATTGCCAGGTTCGTTGGTCTGCTTGACGATTTCAAGCTTTTGCTCAGGGCTCCAGCGCCTGCGCCGCTGAACGCTTGTCACCACTTGCACCCGAGCGGGCGTTGCCGAAGACATAGTCATATCCATGGTCGTATTCCTGTTTCTTAGTTTAAGGAATACCGATGGGACTGTGTTTCAGGGGGCTAACTCAGCGACATGGGCCGCCGCATCGGCATTGATCTGTGGCAGCAGCAAGGTGAATTCATCGCCGCCTTGGCGCGAAACGGTATCTTGCTCACGCACGGCTTGGCGCAAGCGTTTGCCAACCTCGATCAGCAAGGCATCTCCCACCTTAGGCCCCAGGGAGTCATTGATATTCTTAAATCTATCCAAATCGAGAAAGAGAACACTCAAGGGTTCGTTTTGGCGCTGGACTTGGGACAGCGCCAGCTCCAACCGATCACGCAGCACTGTGCGATTGGGCAAATCGGTCAGGGCATCATGCTGGGTGAGATACCGAATCCGGTCTTCGTCTTGCTTGCGCTGGGTGATGTCACTGAAAATGGCGTAGTAGTGCCGAATCTCAGCGTTAGGCCCCCGATCCACATTGACTGTGAGCCACTCGGCAAATACCTCACCATTTTTGCGTCGGTTCCAAATATCACCCTGCCAGCGCCCAGACTTTTGCACCTGACGCCACATCTCACTGTAAGACGTCAAATCATCGCACCCTGAGGCAATGCAAGAGGGCTCCTGCCCTAGCACTTCTTGGGCACCATAGCCGGTGATTTCAGTCAACGCTTGATTGACCGACTTGATCGTTTTGTCTGGGCCACAAATCACAATGGCTTCGAGGCTGTGCATAAAGACCCCGGCATGCAGCTCCAGTGTGGCCTCGCGCTGTTTGAGTTCGGTCAGGTCGGTATGGGTGCCAATCACGCGCAAGGGCTGCCCATTGGCATCGCGCTGAACTACCTTGCCCCGAGCCAGAATCCATTTGTACTGACCATCTTTGCACAGCATGCGGTGCTCGTTGCTATAGCACAAGGTCTTACCCTCTAACAGCTGCTGCACATCCACCAGTGCTTTGGGCAGATCTTCTGGATGGACACGGCTCTCCCATTCAGACAGGGCCGAACCCAGATCAGCCTCTGCATAGCCCAACATACTTTTCCAGTGTGTAGAGAACAGCACGGTGCCGTGCGCCACGTCCCAGTCCCAAAGACCCAAGTCGCTGCCATCAATGGCAAAGCGCCAGCGCTCCTCAGAAGCCTGCCACAAAACCAACAGCGCCGCTTGACGCCGCTCCTCGCGCCCTACCAGCAGGAACAATAGAACAGTGGTCAGCACTACAAAAAGCTGCCCTTTCCAAGATTGGACATAGCCCCACCACGCCATAGGCAAAGCCTGTGCCAACCAATCAGACCCCCATATCCATAGGCTGGCCAACACGAAGTAGATCAGACCAATTCGTGTGGCCGCGCTCATCATGGGCTGGGCAATGCGCGAGAGCATGGGGCTGTGGTCTCTAATGGAATGCTTGTTGATTCACATGGGACAGATACAGCGCCACATCCGGTAGCGCTAAAGCCATGCTACATCAACCTGTATTGCGCAACCCTGCCGCAATGCCGTTGATGGAGATGTGGATACCAGTTTGCACCCGCTCATCACCTTGACCACCGCGCCAACGGCGCACCAGTTCTACCTGCAAATGGTGCAACGGGTCAATGTACGGGAAACGGTGGCGGATGGAACGCGCCAACGCCGTGTTGTTCACCAACCGCTGTTTCTCACCCGTGATACGGGACAAGGCATCGGCGGTGCGGTGCCATTCGGCCTCAATGGTGCTGAAGATTTTTTTCCGCAGGCGGGCGTTGTCTACCAGCTCGCTGTAACGCGAGGCCAACGCCAAATCACTCTTGGCCAGCACCATGTCCATATTGGACAGCAGCGTGCTAAAGAACGGCCATTGGCGGTACATTTTGCGCAGCAGCGCCAGCTGGGCTTTAGGGTCGGTGCCTTCGGCGTGCAAAAAGGCTTCTACCGCCGCGCCAAAACCGTACCAACCGGGCAGCGTCAGGCGACACTGGCCCCAGCTAAAGCCCCACGGGATGGCGCGCAAGTCCTCAATTTTCTGCGACGGCTTGCGCGAGGCTGGGCGCGAGCCGATATTGAGTTCAGCAATCTCGCGGATGGGCGTGGAATTGAAGAAGTAGTCGGTAAAGCCGGGGGTTTCATAAACCAAGGCCCGGTAGGCGTCCATGCTGGCTTGGGACAGTTGGGCGGCGGCGTCCAAAAAGTCGGGCGTGGCCGATTTGGTCGGCTGCAACAAGGTAGCCTCTAGCGTGGCAGCGACCAAGGTTTCGAGGTTGCGGCGGCCAATTTCGGGGTTGGCATATTTGGAGGCAATCAC
>JAIESZ010000121.1 GCA_019745615.1 Burkholderiaceae bacterium | reverse complement strand
CCGGGCAAGCTGATGCCGATATCGGCATGTTTGCTCTCACCGGGGCCATTGACGATGCAACCCATCACCGCCACCTTAAGATTCTCAACCCCAGGGTATTGGGTACGCCAAGTGGGCATCTGCTGGCGCAGGTAGTCGTCAATTTGCTTGGCCAACTCTTGAAACGTGGTGCTGGTGGTGCGGCCACAGCCGGGGCAAGCGGTAACACTGGGGTTAAACATGCGCAGGCCCAAGGCCTGCAAAATCTCAGAGGCAATGACCACCTCTTGGGTGCGCGACTCGCCGGGCTGCGGGGTGAGAGAGACACGAATGGTGTCGCCAATGCCCTCTTGCAGCAATACCGACAGCGCCGCCGTAGAGGCTACCGTGCCTTTGGTGCCCATACCGGCCTCGGTCAGGCCCAGATGCAGCGCATAGTTGCAACGGCGGGCCAACTCGCGGTACACCGAGATCAAATCTTGCACACCGCTGACCTTGCACGACAGGATGATTTGCTCACCGGGCAAGCCCATTGCCTCCGCCGATTGTGCCGATTGGATAGCCGAGGTAATGAGCGCCTCGTACATGATCTGCTTGGCATCACGGGGTACGGCACGCTGGGCATTTTCGTCCATCAACCGTGCCAACAGCTCTTGGTCTAGGCTGCCCCAATTGACGCCGATACGCACTGGCTTTTGCCAACGCATGGCGGCCTCAATCATCTGACCAAACTGGCGGTCGCGCTTTTCACCCTTGCCCACATTGCCGGGGTTGATGCGGTATTTGGACAAGGCCTGCGCACAGGCCGGATAGTCGGTGAGCAGGGTGTGGCCGTTGTAGTGGAAGTCGCCAATCAGTGGCACATCAATGCCCATGCGGTCAAGCTGTTCGCGCACGTAGGGCACGGCGGCAGCGGCTTCAGGGGTATTGACCGTGAGGCGCACCAACTCGGAGCCAGCTTGGGCCAGCTCTTTGATCTGGATGGCCGTGCCGATAGCATCAACGGTATCGGTGTTGGTCATGGACTGGATGCACACCGGCGCATCGCCACCGATACGCACTTCGCGTGTGCCCCAAACCACCTTGGCTTGGTGGCTGCTGCGTGCCTTGGGCGCAGCAACAGGAATGGCATCTGCACTTGGTTGGAGATCTTGCATTACTTCACCTCAAATCGGGCTGTGTTTTCGCGGGTGATAGCAGCGAGTTCAAAGCGCTCGCCCCGAATATAGACATCAGTGACATCGGCACGGCCCACGCGCACCGACAGGGGTGGCTCATGGGACACCGTGACGCTCTCGCCTGCACCCAAGGTACGTTGCAACACAGTCGTTCCCTTGGCATCGCGCACCTGAATCCACGAAGAGGCTTTGGCACTGAGCACCAACAACCCTTGGGGGGCATTGGCTACCAACGATGCACTGGGTGTTGGCGCTGGCAACACGGCTACTGGCGGCTGCTGGGGTTTGGTTTCTAAGGGTACTGGCGGCAATACCGCAGGGAGTGGTGCATTGCCCAGCACGGGCACAGAGGCTGACGAGGGCGTGAGCGGCGTGGTGGCAGGTGTGGGGCTACTCACTGGGGGCGGCGGGGGAGCCACTTCTGCTTCGGCCTTCTTTTCTTCTGGCACCGCAGCGGGCACCGGTGCAGTGGCTTCTTCTTCGGGCTCTGACGCCAGCTTTTGCGGTAGGAAAAGCACCACCAAAGCCCCCAACAACAAAGCGACGATGGCTAGAGTAACCCATTTTCCACCCAGCAAGGTCAACAGCGAGCGGCTACGCTCATCCCGCAACCGGGTATTGATACCTTCACTGTTGGCAGCCAAGCGCGGCTGTGCGCCAAGGGGCAAGGCTGCTAGGATCAGCGTCGGGTCAATTTTGAGCGCCCGGCAGACACTGCCAGCAAAGGCACGGACAAAATGGGCATCCGGAAACGACTCAAAGTTGTCTGCCTCCAAGGCTTCGAGCTTAGGCACAGACACTTTGAGTGCAGCAGCCAAAGCTTCGATATGCAGCCCTTGCGCTTGACGTGCTTGGCGCAACAATGCACCCGGAGAAACAAAAGATGCCGCTGGCAAAGTAGCGTCCGGCACCACAGCCGAAGAGTTGGGCAATTCACTCATCAAAGCGACCTTTATCGTACAGGGCCTGCTCGGCGGAGTCAGGGAAACGCTTGCGCAACTGATCGGCCAGCTGCTTCATGGCCACCATGTTGCTCAAAGCACGCTCGACCTTGACGCCCAGCCACAATGTTTCTGCATTGGACAGATCGCTGTTGTTCAAGCGACGGATATAAAACTGGGCGCGCACCAACTCATTGCGCTTAAACAACAAGCTGGACAAATGGTAAGCGACCACCGGGTTGCCTGCATCGAGCTCGTAGGAGCGCATCAGGGCCTGCTCGGCGGCGGCGTCATCACCAGCGCGGGCATGGCACAGACCTTGCGCCATCAGGGTTTTGCTGCGGGCTAGATAAGCAGGATTGGTCAGTACCTGCAAAAAAATCTCATTGGCCTGTGGATATCTTTGTTGCACACAGAGCAACCAACCACGGTTGTGCAGCACACCAGAGTCGGCGGGACGCAAATCTAACGCACGCTGAAAGCTGGCATCAGCCTGAGCATAGTCATTGAGCCGCATGTGAATCAGGCCGAGCAGGTTGTAGGCATCGGCGTAGGACGAATCAGTGGCCAGCGCCTGTTTGGCCTCATCCAAGGCCACCGAAGTCTGGCCAGACTCAAAATAATTGGCCGCCAACTCCAAACGGATACGAGCGCGGCGGCGCACATCGGTCTCTTGTGCCGACGAGATCGGATCACTGCCGCTGCCCAATGTGCCAGTGGCACAGCCCGACAGGCCACCGAGACAGCACAGCAACATCCCGACACCTGCCCAATAACGGCCTTTTGTCGTCAGACCTAGGGGCATATCAAGGCATCTCCGGCCCGGAGGCTACTGGGATCAGGGGAATAGTGCGCCGCTGGGCCATACGCTCGGTGGCGCGAGTGCGGTCTTGCACCTCACCGGCCAATTGGCCGCAGGCAGCATCAATATCATCACCGCGTGTTTTGCGCACCGTGGTGATGATGCCTGCATCATTAAGCAACTTGCCAAAAGCCAATACCTGCGGCTGTGCCGAGCGCTGCAAGCCCGACGCAGGAAAAGGATTGAACGGAATGAGGTTGAATTTGCACCAAGCCCGGCCATGGGCATAAGAGCGCACCAGATCGATCAATTGCTGGGCGTGCTCTGGCTGGTCATTGACGCCATCGAGCATGCAGTATTCAAAGGTGATGAAGTCGCGCGGGGCGTGGGCCAGATAGCGCACACAAGCCTGCATCAATTCATCGAGCGGATATTTGCGGTTGAGCGGCACGAGGTTGTCGCGCAAAGCATCGTTGGGGGCGTGCAAAGAGACGGCCAGTGCCACGGGGCAATCTACGGCCAGCCGGTCTATGATGGGCACAATGCCGGAGGTAGATACCGTCAGACGGCGGCGCGAGAGACCATAACCGTGGTCATCGAGCATGGCGCGCAAGGCCGGTAGCAGAGCGCCATAATTTTGTAGCGGCTCGCCCATGCCCATCATCACGACGTTAGAAATCACCCGCTCCGACACGCCCAAACGCTGGCGCAAGGTGTGCTCGGCGAACCAGAGCTGGGCCAAAATTTCGGCAGTGCTCAGGTTACGGCTAAAACCTTGGTGTCCGGTGGAGCAAAAACGGCAACCTACAGCACAGCCCGCCTGTGAAGAAACGCACAGGGTGCCCCGGTCATCTTCGGGGATAAACACGGTCTCAACGGCGTTGCCTGCACCCACATCAAACAGCCATTTGACGGTGCCATCGGCAGATTGGTGCTCACTGACCACCGGCAAGGCGCTGATATGCGCGCAGGTGGCCAGCTTTTGGCGCAAGGATTTGGCCAGATCAGTCATCTGGTCAAAACTACTGGCACCACGCTGGTGAATCCAGCGGAACAATTGGGTGGCCCGAAAACGCTTTTCGCCCAACTGCTCACAAAAAGCGGCTAGGCCTTCAAGATCAAAATCCAGTAGATTGGTGCTCATGTCTTTGCAAAAACGCTTTCGTGCTTGCCCCCACACACGGGCTGGTCATAAATCCGTACGGCGCTAAATGCCAAGCCCGGTATGGGGTACGCCATTTCAGCGCGAGAAAACGTTCAGGCCAGCGAAGAAGAAAGCGATTTCGACGGCGGCAGTTTCGGGGGCGTCAGAGCCGTGCACGGCGTTGGCGTCGATGCTGTCAGCAAAGTCGGCGCGGATGGTGCCAGCTTCAGCCTTCTTGGGGTCGGTAGCGCCCATCAGTTCACGGTTTTTCAGGATGGCGTTTTCGCCTTCCAGAGCTTGGATCATCACAGGGCCGGAGATCATGAAATCGACCAGATCCTTGAAGAAAGGACGCTCTTTGTGCACAGCGTAGAACTGTTCAGCTTCGAGGCGCGACAGGTGGGCCATACGGGCAGCCACCACTTTGAGGCCAGCGGCTTCAAAACGGGCGTAGATTTGGCCGATGACGTTCTTAGCAACTGCGTCGGGCTTGATGATGGAGAGGGTGCGCTCGATGGCCATAGGATTTCCTGATGAAATAAGAGTGGATTTAAGAAATTTGTCTCTGCCGAAGCAGAAACAAAGCTTTTGATTCTAACCGGCTGTGTTGGCCGCTGGGCTTAACGGCGGCCCCGTGTGCCCGTGCCACGGCTGGTGCGGCGCTGCTCTTGGCGGTGGCGTGAGAGGCTATCGGTACCAATGTAGCCAACCGAGGTTTTCATTGGGTCGGGCTGGGCGTTGGCAGGCTGGCGCGCCGGGCTGGGCTTGTCAGGATTGGCCGCAGGCAAGCGACGCCCCATAAAGCTGCGCTGGGCTGGTGCTTGGGGCTCTGTTTTTTGTTCTAGTTTTTTCAGGCCGGTGGCTTGCAGCAGGGCATTGATGTCGCGCTCATCCAACTCTAGCCAAGCGCCGCGCTTGAGACCGCGTGGCAGCACCATCGCACCGTAGCGGATACGAATCAGGCGGCTGACGGCATGGCCCACAGCCTCTAGCATGCGGCGCACTTCGCGGTTGCGGCCTTCAGAGATGGTGACGCGGTACCAGCAGTTGGAACCTTCGCCGCCGCCGTCTTCAATCGAGCCAAACGAGGCCATGCCATCATCGAGTTGCACGCCGTCGAGCAGGCGCTGCTTTTCTTCTTTGCTCAAGGCACCGAGCACACGCACGGCATATTCGCGCTCTAAGCCAAAACGCGGGTGCATGAGTTGGTTGGCCAACTCGCCGGAGCTGGTAAACAGCAGCAAGCCCTCGGTATTCAGGTCGAGGCGGCCCACCGATTGCCATTTGCCCTGCATCAGGCGCGGCAGCTTGCGAAACACCGTGGGGCGATTTTGCGGGTCGTCTTGGGTCACAACTTCGCCCACGGGCTTGTGGTAGGCAATTACGCGCGGTGGCGGTGGGTCGATACGGTAACGGATCGGTTTGCCATTGAGCTTGACGATATCGCCATACTGCACCCGTTGCCCGATATGGGCAGGCTCGTTGTTGACCGAGATGCG
>JAIESZ010000359.1 GCA_019745615.1 Burkholderiaceae bacterium | reverse complement strand
CGAGCACTGGTCAGTCGTCGAGCCGTTCTACAACGGCTCGTTGTACAACGCTCTGCCCTTGCCTCGCGGTGGCTGGTTGGTCTACGGTATGCGCGGCAACGTCTTTTACAGCGACGGCGATGGTGCGTCTTGGAGGCGCTCTGAGCTGCCTGCACAGGCCTCTTTCTTTGGTCATGCCACCACGCCCGACGGCCAGATCATTCTGGTCGGTCAAGGCAGTCTGGTAGCCACCAGCAAGGACGGCGGGCGTCGTTTCACTCTGGGCCGCGTTCAGGGGCGCGCCAACCTGACCGATATGGCGCTGGTGCCCGATGGTACGGGTTGGCTTGCCAGTGACGCCGGCTTGCAGGCATTCTCTGCCGCCACCCCGGTTAGCACCTCTTCTTCTTCCGGATCTGCTCAATGAACACGCCCCAAGCCGCCTCCCGCACCGAGGCGATCATCGCTCGCATTGCCCATGCTCTGATTGTCTGGCGCAACACTATTGCCGTAGTCACGACGCTAATCACGTTGTTACTCGGCACCTCGGCGCTGCGCATCCACTTGGACGCGGGCTTTAACAAACTGATTCCGCTACGCCACGCCTACATGGCGGCGTTTCTGGAGCACTCGACCACGTTTTCGGGTGCCAACCGGGTGCTGGTCAATGTGCGCTGGAAGGGCGAAGGCGACATTTACAACGAAGCTTTCTTGAAAACCTTGCGCACTGTGACTGACGAGGTGTTTTTCACGCCCGGCGTGAACCGGGCGCAGGTGTTTTCCTTGTTCACCCCCAACGTACGTTACATCGAAGTCACCGAAAACGGCTTTGTCGGCGAGGTCATCATTCCCTCGCGCTTCACGCCCGATGCCGAGGGTCTGGCCCATGTACGCTCCAATGTCGCCAAGTCCGGGCAAATTGGCCGATTAGTCAGCACCGACCTCAAATCGGCCATGGTGCGTGCCGACCTGCTAGAGATCGACCCTCAGACCGGCAAGCAGCTAGACTACAGCGCCGTCGCCAAAAAGCTCGAAGCCATCCGCGCCCAATTCGGCAGCGACAAGATAGAGATCAATATCGTTGGTTTTGCCAAGGTGCTGGGCGATGTCATGGATGGCCTGACCATCGTCATTGGCTTTTTTGGTCTGGCCTTCATCATCACTGCGGTGCTGTTGTGGCTGTATTCACGTTCGGTCAACCTGACCGTGTTGGCTCTGCTGGTAGCCCTGCTGCCGGTGGTCTGGCTGCTGGGTTTGCTGGCGGTGATGGGTTTTGGCATTGATCCGATGTCGATTCTGGTGCCATTTCTGGTGTTTTCGATTGGCGTCTCGCACGCTGTGCAAATGACCAATGCGTGGAAACACGATGTGCGCGCGGGCATGAGTTCGGAGCAAGCCGCTGAAAGCGCTTTTCGCAAGCTGGCCGTTCCTGGCACCGTAGCCCTGTTGACCAATGCGCTGGGTTTCATGGTCATCATGCTGATTGATATTCCTATCGTGCATGAGTTGGGCATGACCGCTTGTTTGGGCGTGCTGCTGATGATTATCACTAATAAGATCATGCTGCCCGTCATCCTGTCACGCCTGCGCTTAGAGCCTGCAGCGCTGGGGCGCACCGACGGTGTATCGGGCTTGCACCAGCGCTGGTGGTCTATTTCGGTGTTGGCCCAGCCTCGCCCGGCGCTGGCAACGCTGGCAGTATCGCTAGTGCTGCTGGCGGGCGGCACCATCACCTCGCGCCATTTGCTCACCGGCGACATTGGTGCTGGAGCGCCGGAGCTGCGTGCTGAATCACGCTACAACCGCGATAACGACCGCATCATCAGCACGTACTCCAT
Source organism: Burkholderiaceae bacterium (assembly GCA_019745615.1). Classification (GTDB taxonomy): domain Bacteria; phylum Pseudomonadota; class Gammaproteobacteria; order Burkholderiales; family Burkholderiaceae_C; genus Simplicispira. The sequence goes on along the minus strand of JAIESZ010000359.1, from coordinate 3,715 downwards.
CGGCATGGACGTGCTGTCGGTGTACGCCGAAGCCAAAAATACCCCTGAGGCTTGCCTGAACTGGAGCGTGATGAATGCCGTAGAACGCTTTGATCTGGCCATGCGCGGCGTAGACGGTGTGCGCTCTGTGACTACGGTGGCGGGACTGGCCAAACTGGCGGCGGGTGGCAACAACGAAGGCAACCCGCGCTGGGCAGCGTTGCAACGCACAGAGGCCGCCTTGCGCACGGGGGCCAAAGCGGCCAACCCTGAGCTGGGCCTGAACACCGAAAGCTGCGATGTCATCCACCTGCAATTGTTCCTGAAAGACCATGAGGGTGCCACCCTCAAGCACGTCGTGGGTGAGGTTCAAAAGTTTATCGACGCAGACACCACACCCAATTTGAAGTTTCGTTTGGGCGGCGGCAACGCCGGTGTAGCCGCTGCCACCAACGATGCGGTGGAACACGCTGAAGTACAGATGCTGGCGGCCATCTTTGGTGCCATCACGCTGCTGTGTTGGCTCACCTTCCGCAGCTGGCGTGCGGTGCTGTGCATCATTGTGCCGCTGACATTGGTGTCTATCCTGTGCAATGCGCTCATGGCGTTGCTAGGCATCGGCCTGAAAGTAGCCACACTGCCCGTCATCGCCATGGGCGTGGGCGTGGGCGTGGACTACGGCATTTACCTCTACGAAAGCCTGCAACATGAGCTGGAAAACAAAGGGGCATCTCTGCGCGAAGCCTTCTACGAGGCGCTGCGCCAGCGTGGTACAGCCGCCGTCTTCACGGGCGTGACGATGTCGCTGGGCGTGGGCACTTGGGCGTTCTCGGCACTCAAATTTCAAGCCGACATGGGCATTTTGCTGGCCTTCATGTTCTTGGTGAATATGTTGGGAGCGGTGTTCCTGCTGCCCGCCATGGCCTGCTGGTTGGGCGTGGGTACCCAGCGCTGCCGTGTGGGCGCGCCTGCGGTGGCCCATACGTCCGCTTCATCAGCTTTGTTGACCACAGCCAAGTGAGAAACACAATGAGCCAGATCGAACGCCTGTGGCTGGAGCGCGAACTACAACTGGTGCTGAACCGGTATGCCCAGCTGTGCGACGGGCGCGAATGGCAACTGATGGAGCAGGTGTTCAGTGCCAATGCCAGCGCCCAATACGGGTTGCGCACTCTGCCCGATCCGGCGGCCATTCTGGCTATGCTGTGCAACCATCTAGGGGGCTGCGGCCCCACTCAACACCTGCTGACCAACACGGTGGTGGATGTGGAGATGGCTGAAGAGAATGCCTCTGCCGAGGAGGCTCTGCTGGTTAGCAGCCGCACCACCGTGCGCGCATCGCACCGTGGTGCAGGCGATAAGGTTGCGCACACCTATGAATGCATGGGCTATTACCACGACCATTGGACGCACACCCCGCAGGGCTGGCGCATTGCCCACCGCAAAATGGTGGTCGGCTTCGAGTTTGGCAGCCGCAGTGTGCTGGCACCGCCCTAGCAGCCCAGACGCCGCTGAACCGCTTGAGTAGTCGCACTAGGGACTCTCTGGGGGGGATTCAGTCGGCGGCGCTTAACCAGGCTACGCTGTTGAGGAAGATACGCACCAGCTCCGTCTGGCGGCGCACACCAGTTTTAGAGAAGATGGAGCGCAAGTGCGCCCGCGCGGTGTTGCGCTTGATGTTCAAGGCCTCGGCCGCCTCCTCCAGTGACAGGCCATTGGCCAACTGAATGGCCAGTGCCGTTTCGGCAGGGGTGAGCTGAAACAACTGCTGCGCCAGCCGCACGGGCGGATCAACCCGCCCCTCGGTATCGCGGACAAAAACTGCCACGCTGGGGCGCTGCTTGCCCTCGGTCCATTGGTCCGAGGCAATGCTTTGCACAATCAGCCCCCAACCCAATCGGCCTGAGGGGCGGCTGACCGACATGGCCTCGTTCAACGCCAAGTGTGTCCCCGGAGACAATGACAGCGCACCGCGCACCAGTGCTTGCAACTTGCGGTTGTCTTCTACATAGGAAGCCTCCAGCTGCGTGCCCACCACACTCAAACCATCTTTGGTATCAAGGATGGCCGTAGCAGCTGCATTGCACTCCATCACCTGCCCGTTTTGATCGAGCACCACCACCCCCACCATCATTTGCGCCATGGCATGGCTGTACAGCGTACTGACCTTGCGGTCTTGGTCAATGGAGAGGTGCAGGTTCAATGCCCGCTTAATGTGGGGCACCAGTAGACGGCAAAAATTGATGTCTTCCTTAGAAAAATTGGGTGATGTTTCTGGTCGGGTGACCCGGAAACCATACACGCCGCCGTTGCGCGTAGCGATGTCAACGGCCAGCACATGGAACACCCCTTGGGGTGCACAATAGTCGCGGTAGTACGAGGAGGCTCGCCACTCGGCTTCCGAGAGCACATCCTTGATGGTCACCAACTGATCGGCCCTCATGCCGGTGAATGGACTCATGGCAATATGGGGATTGCCCGGATCTAGACTGGCCTGATCGTTGCCAGCAGAAACAATCAAGCCAATGTCATCGATGGTTTCATGGCGAACAATCAACGATGCGTAGTTCGCCCCCAACGTGTTGCGCACCATCTGCAAGCACGTCACCCAAGAGGCTTCGTCCAATGCAGCGTCGTAGATAGATCCCAGAATTTTGCTGAGAAATTCGGGTGAGCAATACTCCCCCAAGAATGCACCAGAGAGAGTTTGTTCCGAAATCGCTGCTTCCAAGCCTGTCTCCTTTTATTTTTGGAAAAAAGTCCGGCCCCACCCCACACTGGGAAAGACCAGATTTCCCATTTATTTTCAGGCCAATTCGAATAACCCTGCTGCGCCCATGCCACCGCCAATACACATGCTGACCACGGCGTATTTCACGCCGCGCCGACGCCCCTCCAACAGAGCGTGGCCGACCAAGCGTGCGCCAGACATGCCAAATGGGTGGCCAATGGAAATGGCCCCGCCATTGACATTCAAGCGCTCGTCGGGGATACCCAGCGTGTCGCGGCAGTGAATAATCTGGCAAGCAAAAGCTTCGTTGATTTCCCACAGACCGATGTCATCGATGCTCAAACCGTGGCGCGCCAGCAATTTGGGGATGGCAAACACGGGCCCGATGCCCATCTCGTCGGCACCGCAGCCTGCCACCGCCACACCACGGTAGGTGCCCAGAGGCGTGAGGCCCCGGCGCTGTGCTTCGGTGGCACTCATCAGCACGGAGGCTGAAGCCCCATCGGACAACTGTGAGGCATTGCCAGCGGTGATAAATTCGCCCTCGGGCACCCACTGGCCGTTCTTCCAGACAGGTTTGAGCTTGGTCAGGCTCTCGAGCGTGGTGTCGGCGCGGTTGCCTTCGTCTTGGGTGAGCATCACGGCCTCGCTGCCGGTGACGTTACCTTCTTTATCGAACAGTTGTTTGTTGGTGGCCAACGGCACGATTTCATCGGCGAACAGGCCCGCCTGCTGGGCTGCGGCGGTGCGTTGCTGGCTGCGCAGCGAATACGCATCTTGCGCCGCACGAGAGATACCGTAGCGGCGGCTGACGATTTCCGCTGTCTCGATCATCTGGATATAAGCTGTGGGCATGGCCTCCAGCACCGATTTGGATTGCGCGCGGTAGCTGTTTTTGTACTTGTTCTGTACCAGTGTGATGGATTCGAGTCCACCAGCCACGGCAATGTCCATCTCGCCGGTCATGATGCCCTTGGCGGCGGTGGCAATAGCCATCAGACCGGA
>JAIESZ010000080.1 GCA_019745615.1 Burkholderiaceae bacterium | reverse complement strand
TTGTAGCAGGGCTTGGGGCAGATGCCATTGCTGGCCGTCATAGTGGGCTTGGGCGTTGAGCTGGCTGAAGGGCAGGTGCTGCCGATCCCACGGGCCGGGGGCATCGTTGCGCAACTGCACATCCACTTTCCAGCCCACATTGTTGGGGTCAGAGTCCGGGTGAAGCTGGAGCTGGCCGTGCAAGGCGGTGGCTGGTGCTTGCGGCCACAGCGCCGCCAGATTGAGTGCCCGAACGTCGGCCTGTACTTGCTGCAAGGGCTGGGCGGCCCACGGTGCCAATTGCGCGGCCAGCTCGGCCCCCATCATCATCTCTGCTGCGGTGGTGCTGTCCTGTGCCTGCGGGCGCAGACTAGCCTGCAAAGACAGCCGCGCCCCGGCACCTGCCAAAGTGCCCTGCATACGGGCTTGGGCCTGTGCCAACAGCGGCTGCGTGGCTTTGGGCAGCGTGGTTTGCACCTGTCCTTGCACCTGCACATCCAAGGCCATCGGGGCTTGTGCCTGCAAATGGGCTTGGGCGCTGTACTGGCCTTGGGCCAAGCTCAAGCGCTCCACTTTGAGTTGGTGGCTGCTGCCATCGTAGCCATAGTGCCCGGCCAGCGCACTGGCCTGCACCGAGGTGGGGCCTTTACGCCAAGATATCTGATCGACTTGAAACCCCAGCGCCACTGACACCGGCAGCAGCAATTGTTGCAGTGGCTGCGGTGGCGGTTTATCTGGCTCTGGGGTTTGGCTGATGTCTAAGCGGGCAATGTGCAGTTGCTCAATCTGCACCTGCCGCTGTTGCCACAGCGGTGCCAACTGCCAGCGCAGCGCTATATCGTGGGCCTCTACCGCCAATGCCGGCCCCTGCCAGCGCAGCCAAGCAATCTGACCTCCTTGGTGCAAAGAGCCACGCACCCCGCGCACCTCTAAAGTTTGGCCAGCGGGCAGCCAGCGCTGGGCCAGTTCTAGCGTGCTAGACAAGGCGGTGTCACGGCCTGCCCAAACCCAAGCGGTGCCAGCGGCCAACAGCAGCAGGGCCACCAGCGCCAGCAAGCCTGCCGCCAGCCAGCGCCAGAAGTGCCCTTTGCGGGGTGGCAAAGTCTTGGCGGTGGCTGATGCCTCGTCAGGGCGGGAGGCAGGTGTGGGGGAAGAATCGGTCATCACAGACTAAAAGCTAAAGCCTAGGCGCAAATGCAAACGCACGGCTTGGTCTTGCACGCCATACGCCACATCAGCCTGCAAGGGGCCTACTGGGCTGCGCCAGCGCACCCCCGCCCCTACCCCTGTGCGCAAGCGCATGGTGCGTGGGGTATCGCCCACGGCCCCGGCATCAGCAAACAGGGCGCTTTCCCAGTCACTAAACTGGTCATGCAGCACGATGGGACGCTGCCACTCCACGCTGGCCACGGCCAAATAACGGCCCCCATAGCGTTGGTCTAGCACGGTACGCGCCGCAATTTGCTGGTAGCCATAGCCGCGCACCGTGGTGTCACCGCCAGTTAAAAACAGTTGCGTCACCGGCAAAGAAGCCGAGTCGCGAGCCAGTACAGCACCGCCTTGGGCGTGCAAGGCCCAGCGCCCTTGGCGGCTGCGGCCACTGGGCAAGGTGATGGTTTGCGCCGGGACAAACGCCAGCCAGCGCCCAGACATCCGCACAAACGGGTCGCGTTGAGGGCGCAACGTGGTGCCCGCCCCCAACTCCCATGCCAGCCCGTATCCAGCGCTGGGGGCGGTGGTGCTGTCAAAGTAGCGGCCCGTCCAACTGTGGTTGAAGCTCCAAGCCGTGCTCGATGGCGGCGCGCCTTGGCCTTGGGCGTTGGCATAGTCGTATTGCAGATAGTTGCTGCGGTCAATGCGCTCACTATCGCGGCGCTGGCCCGCTTGCAAGCGCGCACTGTTGACTTGGTAGCTGCCGGTTTCTTCGCGCTGGAGCTGGGCACTGCCAAACCAGCGCCAGCCGCGCTCGTTGGGCAAATCCGTCCACTGGCTGGCCACTAATTTGCTTTTTTGGTCTAGCGAGAGCTTGCTCACGGCACGCCAGCCAATCAGCGGCAGGCGGTTGTGGATGTGGTCTATGCGCAGGCGGGCACCACTGTCGGTGGAGGCTCCCAAGCCAAACACCCATTTTTGCAATGGTGCCTCACGCACTTGGGCCAGCACCGGCGCGGCTTCGGGGGTGGTGGTTTCGGTATCAAGGCGCAAAAACACCGTGTCGTAATAGCCACTGCTGGCCAAGCGCTGCTGCGCTTCTAACAATTGCGTTTGGTCGTAGGCGGCCCCAGTGGGCAGGCGGGCAATGCGCTGCGCACCTTCCAAGCTGTAGCGCTGCTGGCCGTCCAGTTGCAGCGCGCCAAAACGGTAGGCCGGGCCAGAGTCGTAACGCACCGACAACTCGGCGCGGTGCTGGTCGGCATCTATCAAGGCGTGGCTTTGGTCAATGCGGGCGGCGGGGTAGTGGCGCGCTTGCAAGCTGCGCAGGCCTTCGGTCTTGGCCTCATCCCACGCTGCTTGGCTAAAAATCTGCCCCGGTGCCAGCTCCCAAGACTGGCGTATCTGGGCTATTTGCGCGCTGGCGGGTGCCTCATCGGCCACGGCCCCGGTAAAGTCAAGATTGACCTGCGCAATCTCCGTGGCCGGGCCGAGGTTGATGGTCAGGGTAATGTGTGGCAATGCCTGCGCATCGCCTGTGGGTGGCGATGTGCGCTCTAGCGTCACGGTAGGCTCAAAGTAGCCTAGCGTGGCTAACAACTCGTGCGCGTCGTCGGGGGCGGAGGCCAACAGGCGCAACAGTTCTCGTTCTTGTAACTCAGGCAGTTGGCGAAAGCGCTGCAACTCTAGGTGCTTTTCTAAATAGGCGCTGATGCGATCATTCGGGCTACGCACCTCTAGCGTAAAGGCCACCTGCGCCGTGCTGGCGCTGTCTGCTGTTGGAGGATGGGGTGGCGTTTGCGCCTGCGCACCCTGCCAAGGCTGTAGGCACGTGCCCAATAGCACACCCAGCACCGCCCAGCGCAGCAGCCGCCCAGCCTGCACGGGTGCCACTCTAGCTCCCCCAAAAATGGCTTTGCGCACGCGGTAGGCTACTTAGACAGCAGGCGCATGGCCTGCTCCAGCCCCTGCAACGACAGCGGATACATGCGGTCGGCCACCAACTGCTGGATGATGGCGATGCTCTGGCGGTATTGCCACACGCCCTGCGGCTCCGGGTTGATCCATGCAAAGTGCGGAAAGGCGTGGGTCAGGCGTTGCAGCCATTCGGCACCCGGCTCTTCATTGGTGTATTCAACGCTGCCACCGGGTTGCAAAATTTCATAAGGGCTCATGGTGGCGTCACCGACAAAGATGAGCTTGTAGTCCTTGTTGTACTTGCGGATGATGTCCCAAGTGGGAAACTTCTCAGCAAAGCGGCGGCGGTTGTTTTTCCAGACAAAATCGTACACACAATTGTGGAAGTAGTAGAACTCCAAATGCTTGAACTCGGTTTTGACGGCAGAAAACAGCTCTTCTACCCGCTGGATATGGTCGTCCATCGTGCCACCCACATCCATCAGCAGTAGCACTTTGACGTTGTTGTGGCGCTCAGGCACCATTTTGATGTCCAGCCAGCCCGCATTGGCAGCGGTGCTGCGGATGGTGTCGGGCAGGTCTAGCTCTAGCTCATGGCCTTGGCGGGCAAACTTGCGCAGGCGGCGCAAGGCCACTTTGATGTTGCGTGTGCCAAGCTCTTGGCTGTCGTCGTAATCGCGGTAAGCACGCTGCTCCCAGACCTTGACGGCGCTTTTGTTTTTACCAGCGCCCCCAATGCGGATGCCTTGCGGGTTGTAGCCGCCATGACCAAACGGGCTGGTGCCGCCAGTGCCTATCCATTTGTTGCCGCCCTCGTGGCGCTCTTTTTGCTCTTCGAGGCGCTTTTTCAGCGTCTCCATCAGCTCATCCCAATCCATTTTTTGCAGGGCGGCTTTTTGCTCAGGCGTGAGTTCACGCTCTAGCACCTTGCGCAGCCAGTCGGCAGGGATTTCTTGGGTGAAGTCGGTGAGCAGCTCCACGCCTTTGAAGTAAGCGGCAAAGGCGCGGTCAAACTTGTCGAAGTGCTTTTCGTCTTTGACCAGCGTCAGGCGGGCCAGATGGTAAAAATCGTCAATGCTCCAAGCGTCTTCAGAGTGGGGGCCAACGATGCCCGCTTGCAAGGCTTCTAGCAGCGTGAGCAGTTCTTTGACCGACACCGGCAGTTTTGCGGCGCGCAGGGTGTAGAAGAAGTCAATGAGCATTAATTTTTACCTCCTGAAATGACGTATCGCTAGATAAGTAATCTTTAATTACTTTCAAAAAATCATCATCACCCATATTGCCAAACAAATTAATTTCATTATCTAGAATAATGAGAGTATCTTTGCAGTAATTTTTGTTTATTATCGAATAAATGGCAATTACAATCAGTTCATCTCTTGTTAATTGACCAGAAAACAAACCAGCGTATGGCTGTTTTGGCTTATTATTTTCAATGGAAAAATTCAATAGAAAAAAAACCACTACACAATAGCTCTGGAATCTCTCATTGAAATCTTTAATTCCCGAAAGATAATTAACAACACCAAAAAAACCATGAGCATCCATGTGATTAATACAACTTAACTTGCTATTCTTGTCAAATATATAACGCAGAATATTTGACAAAGCCACCTTACCTGTAGAACGGTGAAGTTGACGCACTGTCCCCATCGCAACGGTATGCGAATGCTCCATTTTATCCAAAGATGAGTTGTATATTTTTAATATGTCAAAAAATCGCTGCTCACTGCGTTGTTGCTCGGCAATTTTTGTTTGCTCTTGCATCACCTTTCGGGATTCTTGCAGCTCTTTTCTCGTTTCAGCCAACTCTGCCTTTTGCAGCTTCCATACTGCATATGCAATAAATAAAGTGCATCCCGAAATGACTGGGTTTAGTATCCCGCCAACAAAATCACCTATCTCACCAAACTTCTTAACATCTTTAAAAGATTGTGGTATATCCTTAGAAAAGTAAGCAACAGCAGCAGCACCCACCAATAGCAAAGTAATTGCCACTACGGTAAACCCCAAGCCTTTTGCGATGGAGTCGTCGTCCTCCTTATTGATTTCGGCTGCTTCAGTCAAATCGCCGGATGGATTCGATGGTGGATTGCTGGATGGGTGCATAAATATGCTTTTTTCTTCTTTTAGCTATGAGATTCAATTCGACGCAGCAACTGCTCCCGCACCTGCGGCCATTCCTCCGCCGTCATGCTGTACATCACCGTATCCCGGATGCTGCCGTCGCGGCGCAAAGCCTGACGGCGAATCACCCCGTCTTTTTTCGCCCCCAAGCGCTCAATGGCCCGCTGGGATGCCAGATTCAGGTTATCCGTGCGCCAGCCCACCACCGGACAGCCCAAGGTATCAAAGGCATGGGCCAGCAACAACAGTTTGGCCGTGGTGTTCACATGGGTGCGTTGCACACTTTGCGCATACCAGGTGTAACCAATCTCCACCCGGCGCACGGCGGGCAC